>DBNZ01000146.1:0-11677 GCA_002299495.1 Methylococcaceae bacterium UBA659 | reverse complement strand
CACCGGCGCACCGGCAATGACATCCTGCATGGCCGGATTTTTGCTGTCCAATATCCTCAGCGGGTTCGTATGCAAACGCCGACGGCTGTCTTCATCCAATTGGCCATGATGCCGCTCAAGGTAGCCTACCAAAGTTTCCCGGTACGCCAGACGCTCGGCAATGGCGCCCAATGAATTGATTTCTAGGCGAACTTTATCGCGTAAACGAAAGCGTTTCCATAACCTGTCCATAATCAACAGCAACTCCGCATCGCTGTCAGGCTCCGCCATGCCATAACATTCCACGCCCAATTGCACGAACTGGCGATAGCGGCCTTTTTGTGGCCGTTCATGCCGATACATCGGGCCGTAATACCAAAGCCTATGCTGACCTTGTAACAAGCCATGTTCCAAGCAGGCCCGCAGGCAACCTGCGGTGCCTTCAGGCCGCAAAGTCAATGAATCGCCATTGCGGTCTTCAAAGGTGTACATTTCCTTTTCGACAATATCGGTGACTTCACCGATGGAACGTTTGAACAGCTCGGTTTTTTCCACAATCGGCATACGGATTTCGCTGTAACCATAGCTTGCCAGCACTTCACGGATGATGGCTTCCGCGTAATGCCAAAGCGGCGTTTCCGAAGGCGGCACATCGTGCATGCCGCGTATTGCTTGAATAGTGTTTGCCATGAGGTGATAGGGCTAATATTGGGCTTGAATTTGTTTAGCTTCCGGGGAACGCGGGAATTTATCCAGCAATTCCCTGCGGTATTCGTCGGCAAGATTTTGGTTACCTAAAGCTTGTTCGGTTTGCACCGCAATCCACAACGTGTCCGGCGTATGTGAAGCTTGTTGTAGATAGCGTTGCAAATACCCTTTAGCAGCCCAATATTCGCCGCTGTGGTAACTGAATTTTTGCAATTCCTTCAAGGCCGGAGCATAGTTTGGGTTAAGCTGTAAAGCGTCCTTGAAATGATTTTTCGCCTTTCGCTGGTCGCCCATGCCCAATTGGCACAACCCCAAGTTAGTCATTGCAATCCAAGCCCGGTTATTGAGCAAGTTGGCAACGGCTTGGTTCAGCAAGCGCGCACCTTCGTCAAACTCCCTACGCTCACACAAATACCGCCCAAAATTATTTTGGATGCTGATGTCGTCAGGTGCCAAATCCAACGCCTTCTGGTAATGCCTCTTAGCTTCCGGATACCTTGCTATCCTTTCATACAGATAACCTAAGGCATTATGGGCCTGCACGTTTTCGGGTTCCTGATCGATCACCTTCTCCAAATTTTCTTTGGCCGATTCCAATTTATTCAGGTTCAGGTAGCGGACCCCCAGTTGCAGGTAGATATCAGCCAGTTCTTTTTTCTTTTCCGCATCACCCGCACAACCTAGCAAGGACACGGCAAGGAGCAAGCAACAAAGCAAACGCAGGGTGAGCCTAAGGCGATTAGGCAACATGTCCGGCCTCCATTAACTTTATCTTGAGATGACGGCGGCTCTTGTCAGCCACCTTGCCGACCAACTGGCCACAGGCGGCGTCAATGTCTTCGCCCCGGGTTTTGCGGATGGTGGTCACCAATCCGGCTTGGTTCAGCACTGCTTTAAAGCGGTTTATGGTCGCCATGCTGGAACAGCGGTAAGGCGAATGTGGGAACGGGTTAAACGGTATCAAGTTGATCTTAGCAGGCACCGTATCTAACAATTTGACCAGCCCTTGGGCGTCGGCCAACGAATCATTCACGCCATCTAGCATGACGTATTCAAAAGTAATCGTGCGCCTAGGCGCTATCTTGGCGTTATCACGGCAAGCCGCCATCAGTTCCTGCAACGGATACTTTTTGTTGATCGGGACGATTTCATCCCTTAATTGATCGGTGACCGCATGCAATGAGACCGCAAGACTGACATCGCAGACTTCGGTGAGCCGGTACATGGCCGGCACCACGCCCGAGGTGCTGACCGTCACCCGCCGTTTGGACAGACCAAAAGCGAAGTCTTCGGTCATCAAGTTCATGGCGCGAACCACGTTGTCAAAATTCAACAAGGGTTCGCCCATGCCCATCATGACCACATTGGTGATGCGTTGGCCTTGGTCTAAGTGGCTCCGCGCCACCAGCAATTGCCCGATGATTTCGGCCGTCGTCAAATTGCGGTTGAACCCTTGTTGGGCCGTGGAGCAAAACGTGCAGGCCAACGCACAACCGATCTGCGACGACACGCACAAGGTGCCGCGCCCTGGTTCGGGAATGAACACCGTTTCGACCCGGTTGCCGCAGTGGGTTTGCAACGCCCATTTGCGGACACCGTCGCCGGCGTGTTGCTCGACCACCACTTCGGGCGTGACGATGATGCAATTCTCAGTCAAAAATACCCGCAATGCCTTGCTGAGATTGCTCATTTGCTCGAAATCCGTAACACCTTCGTGGTATATCCATTTCAACAACTGCGTGGCGCGGAACGGCTTTTCACCCAACCCAACAAAAAAGGCCTCCATGCCTTTTTTGTCCAAATCGAGCAAATTGGTTTTTCTGTTAGCGGGTTCTGGCACAGAGTTCTTCATCTGAGAAAAAGAAAGCGATTTCCCGTTTGGCGGTTTCTGGCGCATCCGAACCATGCACGGCGTTTTCGTCGATGCTGTTGGCAAAATCGGCGCGGATAGTGCCGGGCGCGGCGTCTTTGGGATTGGTCGCCCCCATCAATTCACGGTTCTTGGCCACTGCGTCCTCGCCTTCCAACACTTGCATCATGACCGGGCCTGAAATCATAAAGGCGACCAAATCGTTAAAAAAGCCGCGTTCTTTATGCTCGGCATAAAAACCTTCGGCTTGCTCTTGGGTCAAGTGCAACATTTTTGCAGCGACGACGCGCAGGCCATTCTGCTCGAAACGGCGGTAAATGTCGCCGATGATATTTTTGGCGACGGCATCAGGCTTGATGATGGAAAAAGTGCGATCGATGGCCATGGTCTAAAAAACTCCAGATTTATTAAAAGGGTAAGGATTGGGGATTATAGCCGATTAGCGGCCATTCTTGAACACCCGGACTGTTAGCGGTTAAGGCAAGCCATCGAAATCTGCGCCTTCCTTGACCGGGGTCATCAGGTCGGCAGGGCTGACACCCAACATCAAAGCCGCCGGGCTGGCGATAAAAATGGATGAGTAAGTGCCAAAAAGCACCCCGAACAACAACACGATGGAGAAGCCTTGGAGCACTTCGCCGCCCAAGAAAAACAATGACACCAGCACCAGCAGCACGGTGACCGAAGTCATGATAGTGCGGCTTAGGGTGACGTTGACCGACATATTCATGATCTCCTCTGTCGATTTATCACGGATTTGCCGGAACCCCTCGCGGATACGGTCATAAATGACGATGGTGTCGTTCAGCGAATAGCCGATCAAGGCCAATAACGCCGCCAGCACGGTCAAATCGAACTCCAATCCCAACACCGAAAAAACGCCCAAGGTGACGATCACATCGTGAAAAGTGGCAATGACCGCGCCTAACGAAAACTTCCATTCAAAACGCCAGGCGATATAGATCAAAATGGCTATGGTCGAGTACAACAAAGCCAAAAACCCATCCTCGGCCAAATCATCGCCCACTTGCGGGCCGACAAACTCCACGCGCCGAAGGCTGGCCTGGGCTTTGCCATTTTTGTTGATGGTCGCCAGCACCTGATCGCTCAATTCGGAGCCGCTCACGCCTTCTTCGAGCTGCAAACGGATCAGCACATCTTTGGTTGAGCCAAAATGTTGTACCGTCGCGCCGGCAAAACCGCCTTGTGCCAACGTGTCACGCAGGGCATTTAAATCTGCGGTCTCTTGATAGCCGACTTCAATCAATGTGCCGCCAGTAAAATCAATGCCCATTTTTAGCCCCTTTGTGGCCAATGAGGCGATGGCGATAACCATCAAGATACTGGAAAAGGTTATAAAAATGTTTCGGTTACCGAGAAAATTTATGTCGTTGTTAAACATGGTAGGGATCCCTTCAGGGTTCAAGTTCTGGTCAAAGCTATAGGTTAGGCCATCGCTAGCCGGTTAAATGGACAATTTTTCAACACGGCGGTTACCGTATATCCAATTGACCATCATCCTGGAACCATTGATGGCGGTGAACATCGACGAGAAGATACCGATAATCAAGGTGACCGCGAAACCTTTCACCGAACCGGTGCCAAATGCGAACAGCATGATGGCCACCAGCAACGTGGTGATATTGGAGTCAAGGATGGTCGCCCAGGCTTTTTCATAACCGACAAAAATGCTTGCCTGCGGGCTGACGCCATTTTTAATTTCCTCCTTAATTCTTTCAAAAATCAATACGTTGGCATCGACAGACATGCCTACGGTCAAGATGATGCCGGCAATGCCGGGCAAGGTCAGGGTGGCTTGCAGGATGGACAGCACGGCGACGATAATCACCACGTTAAAGGCCAACGCCAAATTGGCCAGCATGCCGAACAGCTTGTAGTAGACCAACATGAACAGCACCACCAAACCGAAACCGACCATAAACGACATCATGCCTTTGTCGATGTTGTCCTGGCCTAAACTAGGCCCGACGGTGCGTTCCTCAACAATGTCTACCGGGGCCGCTAAGGCGCCGGCACGCAACAGCAACGCTAAGTTCCGCGCCTCTTGCGGGCTGTCTAGGCCGGTGGTTTGGAAACGTTTACTGAACACGCCTTGGATGGTGGCCACACTGATCACTTGTTCGACTTTCTCTTTGTGGCGAACTTTTTCACCGTTGACGATTTTGGTTTCCGATTTGTATTCGATGAACACCACGGCCATCGGTCGGCCGATGTTGGCCTGAGTCAGTTTGCCCATTTTTGAGGCGCCAGCACCGTCTAGCGTGACAAACACGGCGGCGCGGCCATCCTGATCCATGCCCGATGAGGCGTCGATAATTTGGTCGCCGGTGACGATGATACGGCGATCCAGCAGGATAGGGGCGCCACTTTTATCATAATACAGGCGGCTACCCACCGGCACTCGGCCTTGCACGGCCTGTTGCACGTCATGCTCGATATCGACTAGGCGGTATTCCAG
Organism: Methylococcaceae bacterium UBA659; assembly: GCA_002299495.1. Lineage (GTDB taxonomy): Bacteria > Pseudomonadota > Gammaproteobacteria > Methylococcales > Methylomonadaceae > Methylovulum. The sequence goes on along the minus strand of DBNZ01000146.1, from coordinate 6,641 downwards.
GGTGGCCGTAGTACCCAGAATTTCCTTTGCCCGAACCGTATCCTGCACGCCCGGCAATTGCACGACAATGCGGTTTTCGCCCTGTTGTTGGATGACTGGTTCGGCTACGCCCAGCTCATTGACCCGATTCCGCAAGGTGGTGATGTTTTGGTCTACGGCATTTTTCTTGATTTCCTTGGCTTCCCGCTCGGAAATTTTTAACCAAACCTGATCTTGCTGTTCCGACCCGGTCACATCCAGGTTGCGGAAATCCTTATCCAGCACTTTCATTATTTCCGGCTTATCGTCGGCAGACTTAAACTTAACTTTGATATAGTCGCCGTCTTTGCCCACTGACAAATAATGCGCGTTTGCCGCCCGCAACGCTTGCCGGATGTCGTCGATATAGCGCTCTTCGGTTTGCTTGACCGCCGCATCCATATCCACTTCCAGCAAAAAATGCACGCCGCCGCGCAAGTCCAGACCCAAGTACATGGCGTCCGCGCCTATGGCGCGTAACCAGGCGGGGGTGGTGGGGGCAAGGTTTAAGGCCACGGTCATGCCGTTTCCCAACTCGTCCCGGAGCAAATCAGCCACTTTTAGCTGGTCATCGGTATTGCCAAACCGCGCCAATATCCGGCCATCTTTGAACTCAAACGCTTTCTCCTTCACCCCGCTGGCTGTGATTTTGGCTTCGATTTTCCGACTTTGTGCTTCGGTCAACTGACCGCCGCCCGCCGCAGATATCTGCACCGAAGGGTCTTCGCCGTACAAATTGGGCAAAGCATAAACAAGGCCGATTAAAAAAATCGACAAGATGGAGATGTTTTTCCACAGTGGGTAACTGTTTTGCATTATGTCATTCCAGATTATTGAACCGCCGCAAGCAACCCGGGCGGCATGGCTAGCCGTTAATCTTTGGCTATTTTTTTCGTGACGGCCTTATAAGTACCCTTAGGCATCATGGTTTCGATGGCCTGCCGTTGCACTTGTATAAAGATGTTGTCGGCGACTTCAAGTTTCAAGAAGTTGTCGTCCATATCGACCACTTTTCCTAAAATGCCGCCGGTTGTGACCACTTCGGCGCCTTTGACCATGTTAGCGACCATTTCTTTTTTTTCTTTAGCACGCTTGGCTTGGGGGCGTAAGAACAGGAAATAAAAAAACACCAAAATGCCCAATGGAAACAACATGCCTTCTATGCCGGGCTGTGTGGCGGCGGGTGCGGCAGCTGCGATGGCATCGGAAATGAACAGACTCATGACTAACCTCGGTTAATAGATAAAATAAAAAACGCGGCATTATGGCATAGACATAACAAGTTTTGTTTTTAGTTGGAAAACTCACGCGCTTAGAACCCATGCCACAACCCCTTGTTGGGTTGGGACGAGGTGACGCGGACGCATCGGAACCGCCGCAAGCATAGGCGGTTGCGTTAAGTTTTTGCCGCTTGCTTGGGCTGGGACCCAAAACAAGCTTTCGCAAAAACAGCGACTCCCCGCTATCAATCCCCTCAATAGCCAGGACTATCAGGAAACGTCAGACACTTCCAGCAAGCATAAGTTTATGGCTTCTTCAGGACATACCCTCAATACATCCCCTGAAAACGGTTTTTAAATCTGGCATGCTCCCCCTGTTTACGCCCTCGATTTTGGCTGACAATAGCCGCGAAAAGGTCACCATAAAGAGGGAAAAGTGAGCGGCATTGTTGACTTGCGTTTCCTTACTAAACAATAACCCCTTCGCAGCCCTCCCCGTTTTCAGGTTGGTTTTGATGATGACAGCGGCATTCAGCAATTCGGGGAAGTTCTTGTGCCGAACCTGCACCTGGAAAACGCGGGTTCGGATGTTTTTTTCCATCGTCTCTGTTTTTAGAGGGTCAGCCGTCAGCGTTGCCAGTGTTGTTATGATTTCATCCATGACCAGATTAGGCCGGTGATGCTTGGTTTAAGAAACGGGTATTCGACCTTTTCTGGTCATTTCTTTCGGTTTCATTAACAATGGAATCATTCTTGCCGTTTGGCGAACGGTGTTGTTATTAACACCCTATGGAATGACAAAAGCTTGGTGTAAGGAAGCTTTGTTGTGCACACTTAAGATAGCCATTAACAGGAACGCCCAGCCCGGCTGGCGGCGCGGGCAAGGATGCCGCGCTTCAAGCGGGAAGCCCTCTCTTGCCAGCAACAAAACCGTCGCTTCATTTTTGGCGTAAAATTTGAAACATACCCCAATGGCGTCGGGGGGCTATCTATTGCCGAAGCCAGATAAACTTATCTACCAGTAGGTTAGCAATGACAGGCATTATGCTCGAAAATATCTTCGTTTATCCCGTCAAATCTCTATCGGGGATCAGCGTCAAAAAATGGAATGTTACCCAAACGGGCCTGCAATATGACCGCAAATGGATGCTGATTGGCACTGATGGCCAATTTTTAAGCCAACGGAAGATTCCCCGCATGGCTTTGGTCAAAACCGAATTTAATGGCGATGACCTAGTGCTATCCGCCCCTGGAATGGAAAACCTATCGTTACCCGCGCCGACAATCAGCGGTATTCCGGTTGCTTGCAAAATCTGGGAGGATCACTGCCAGGCCCTTAAAGTCTCAAGCCATGCCGATGAGTGGTTCAGCACTTTCCTAAAGCAAGCATGCCATCTCGTCTATCAGCCGGAAGATAGCGCCCGCCCTGTCGACCCCAACTATGGCCAAAGCCATGACCAAGTGGCTTTCTCCGATGGCTTTCCCTTCCTGATTATCTCCGATGCCTCATTGGCTTCGTTAAACCAGGCAATGCCGGCTGCTTTGCCAATGCAAAGGTTCCGTCCTAATTTGGTGGTTTCCGGGTGTGCAGGCTATGCCGAGGATTTCTGGCGGGAAATCCAAATTGGCGAGATCGGCTTTAGGTTGCCCAAACCTTGCTCCCGTTGCTCGGTGCCTACGGTCAACCAAGATACGGGGGAACAAGGCAAAGAACCCTTGGTGACGCTAAACCGAACCCGAAAATGGCAAAATAAAGTCTATTTTGGCCAAAACGCCATCCATAATCATTGCGGCAAACTGGCGGTTGGCAACGCAGTTGCCATCCTATCATACGGACCCCAGCAACCGCCCTTAGGTCACTGATGACCCATCCAGCCTAACCCAACTTTTCCTGGTATTGTTAAATATGTAGCGTTTTTGATTTTTATCTAATTGAATACTAAGGCTAAAAAATATTAAAGCTATCTAAAATTAACAATGCCCTTTTCCTAAGGTAGCGGTCAGATTTGAACGGGTTGAAAATCGTAGCGGCGCTGCCCTAAGTGCTGGTTGAGCCCATCCAACCATTGATCAAAGGTGTATGATTTCGCCATCACAAGCCCTGCCACGGTTTCACCAGGCCCGCGACATTAACGCCAAAGAAATCTAAAACCCGGCCCACCCCTTCATCGACTAAGGCCGCTACGGAGTCAGACTTGCTGTAGAACGCGGGCATCGGCGGAAAAATGATCCCGCCCATTTCGGTGACACTTGCCATATTGCGGATATGCGCCAAATTCAGCGGCGTTTCCCGTGGCATCAAAACAACTCTTCGACGTTCCTTTAAGGCCACGTCCGCCGCCCTGGAAATCAGGTTATCGCCAAAGCCATGGGCAATAGCCGCCAACGTTTTCATGGAGCAAGGGGCGACTACCATGCCCTCCGTTTTAAATGAGCCGCTGGCAATCGACGCGGCAATATCGTCAATGCCATGAACGACATCGGCGAGTCCGCACAAGGCCGACTTTGCCATATCCAATTCGTACTTTAAATTGACCAAGCCGGCTTTGGAAATCACCAGATGGGTTTCCCAGTCAGGCTGGCCTTTAAGCACCTGTAGCATGCGGACGCCATAAATCGCCCCGGTGGCGCCGGTCATGCCGAGAATCAAGCGCTTAACCGCCATTTAAGCCATCCTACCCAATTGCCTGGCAAAGTCGTCGGTGGCGGTCACCAACGCATCAACCATTTCTTCATGCTGGGCGATATGCCCGGCGTTTGGCAACACCCGATAGTCGGCATGCGGCATCGCCTGGTAAAGCGTCAGCCCCGCTTCCATAGGGCACAGCAAGTCTTGGCGGCCATGGATAATGATTGTCGGAATGGTTTTCAGTAAATGGCATTGCTCCAGGATCTGGTTTTCCGTAACAAAATAACGGTGGCGGGCATAGTACAGCTCCATTTTAACCTGCTTAATCATTTCCTTAGTGACACGCTCTTCCAGCCGCTCCGGCTGAAAAAAACGCCCTAACGCGACTTGTGCGCCCCAAGCTATCCATGCCCGCGCTGCCCGCCGCCGGGCCAGTTCATCCCCGCCCCACAACACCGACCATAACCCTTCCACGAAATCCTCGCGGTGGCCTTCCGGCAGCGTGTCCAACAACGCTTGCCAGAATTGGGGATAAATCCGCCCCGCCCCTAATTCGCCAAACCAGTCCAAATCCTTCTGCCTGGCCAAAAACACCGCGCGGATCACCAAACCTGAGACCGCCTGACCCTGCTGTTGGGCATACAACAAGGCCAAGGCGCCGCCCCAGGAGCCGCCAAACACCAACCATTGGCCGACCCCTAAATGGCTGCGGATACGTTCCATGTCATCAATCAAGTCTTGGGTGGTATTTTTTGCTAATTCGCCAAACGGCAAAGACCGCCCGCAACCGCGTTGGTCGAACAAAATAATTCGATAGTTTTCAGGATTAAAAAACCGCCTATGGTCGGGCTTTGTGCCCGAACAAGGGCCGCCGTGCAAAAAAATAACCGGGATGCCATCGGGGTTTCCGGATAGCTCAACGTACACCTCATGTAGGCTCCCCGTTTGCATAAGAAACGACTGGTAAGGTTCGATCTCTGGATAAAGGGTTTTCATTAATGGCTTTCGCATCTACGGCGTTACAGAAACCGTTTATCATATCGGTTATAGTAAACTTAGTCAGTTTGAATTTGCCATAAACCCGCCAAAACCCGCCATGCCGGATATTATTGAGCCGACATCGCCAAGCAGCCAACCTAGGTGGTCCATGAACAACGAAAATGTTACCGTCTCCGCTTTTGGCGTCAGGATGCCCCAAATCATTTATGGCAGCGCATGGAAACAGGAACGCACCGCAGCCCTGGTAGAACAAGCCATTAGCCTAGGTTTCCGGGGCCTAGACACGGCATGCCAGCCCAAGCATTACCATGAGGCGGGCGTCGGCGATGGTCTTCAAGCCTGCTACCAACGCGGTACGCTGTCCCGCGACCAACTTTATTTACAAAGCAAGTTCACCCCTGTGGACGGACAAGACCCTGGACGGATCCCCTACGACCCTAAGGCGTCGCTGGCCGAACAAGTGGCGCAATCTTTCAAGGTATCATTGGCCAATCTTCAGACCGATTATCTCGACTGCCTGATTTTGCATTCGCCATTAGCCCATGCAAACGATTTGTTGCAGGTCTGGCAGGCGATGGAAACGTTGTTTGACTCAGGTTGCACCCGCCAGTTGGGCTTGAGCAATTGCTATTCATTACCGCAACTGGAATTTTTATTTGCACATTCGCAGGTGAAACCGGCGGTCTTGCAAAACCGCTTTTACGCCGAAACCGGTTATGACGCCGATATCCGTGTTTTTTGCCGGAGACACCCAGTCATTTACCAAAGCTTTTGGACGCTGACCGCCAACCCCGGTATCCTGCAACACCCCGCCATGCAGGTTTTGGCCACAAAACACCAACGTAGCCCGGCACAAGTGTTGTTCCGTTATTTGACCCAAATCGGCGTCATCCCGTTGACAGGCACCAGCAATACGGAACACATGCGCGAGGACTTGGCCATTTTTGAATTTTTGCTAAGTCCAGATGAATGCGCCACCTTGGACAAGCTATTCGTGACACATTAGGTTTAGCCCTAATGTGCGGACGTTTCAACTTGACGGCATCGGCAGAAGAACTGGCCGGGCATTTTCAGTGCGACCAGCCGCCGCGTTTTGAAGCCCGTTATAACATCGCCCCCGGGGGGGAAATCTTGGCCGTAGTTGAATGGCCTGACCAACGCTTGACGTTCATCAACTTGCATTGGGGATTGATACCTGCTTGGGCCAAGGACAGCAAAATCAGCCAACACCTGATCAACGCCAGAGCCGAAACAGTCCAGCAAAAGCCCTCGTTCCGCGCCGCCTTCAAACAAAGGCGCTGCCTAATCCCGGCCACGGGCTATTACGAATGGCAGGCCTTGCCGGAACACAAACAGGCTTACCACATCCAGCGCCAAGACAAACATCCGTTTGCCTTCGCCGGCCTTTGGGAACATTGGCAGCACGACAACAGCAGCATTTATTCATGCACCATCATCACCACGTCGGCTTGCCCTGTGGTGCAGGACATACATGGGCGGATGCCTGTCATTATTGCCGAAGCCGATTATCGCCAGTGGCTAGACCGGCACACGCCGCCCGGACACTTGACCGCTTTATTGGCCAACTTCAATTACCAGGCGCTGGCCGCCACCGCCATCAGCCCGTGGCTCAACAACCCGCGCCATGACGGCCCGAAATGTTTGCGGTGACGGCCCTTTAAGGAAGCGCTGATTAAATCAAAAAGCCCCGCTCCCTCTGGGCAATGCCGTTTAGTTAAACCGTCATTCCGGCATACCCTGAAGAGGGCACAAGT
>DBNZ01000149.1 GCA_002299495.1 Methylococcaceae bacterium UBA659 | reverse complement strand
CAGTTAATCGTGGGACTAAACAATTTAGGTTTGGCATTGTTAATTTTAGATAGCTTTAATATTTTTTAGCCTTAGTATTCAATTAGATAAAAATCAAAAACGCTACATATTTAACAATACCCGGTTTTGTTGACCATTACATGCGGCGGCGGCTTGGTGTTGCAAGGCTTTGGCCTAGGCGCGGATTTGGCGTCAAAACCCGGCGTCCAAGACGTGTCTTGGATTTCAAGCGTAAACGATGCCTTAAACTGGCATCGGCCAGGCGCATTACGGCAGTGATGGCAGCGGATGCCGCCAATGCCCAGAAGCCGTTGCATTACGGCGGCGCTTGGTTCAATTCGCCTTCAAAGATAGCAAGCTAAGGATTTCCTTGTCATTTTTTTCCTGATCCACTAAAGGTTCGAGGATGTAAATCCGTCCCTGGGGTATTTTGCCGTATTTCATCAAGTATTGCGTAATAGCTCTAGCCCGGGCAATCGCCAGTTCTTTTAGGCGTTGATATTCAGGATGGATTGTGTTTTGTAGTTTTTCCTTGGCGACTTCATAAAAGTCGCCCGGTTGACCATCCTTTAATTTTGGTGTGCCAAAAAGTGTCTTTTCGACCAGGTTCGGGGATTTTTTCATGAGCAGTTCGGCCAGTAGCCGCTTGTGTTCGTCGCTTGACAATGAAACGTACTCGGCGCGTATTTTTACTTCCGCCTTTTGGTTGAGTTCATTGGCTCGCCGCTCTTTTAGTTGGTCGAATAAGGCGTCGTCACTGATGGCGAACCAGTCTTGCCGCTGATAGGCCACGCCTTTGATGCCGACGGTCAGGGCGGGGCGTTCGCTAAGGGCGCCGGCGATGTGGTTCAATTTTGTTCGTTCGGATTGGGCTAATTCAAAGTTGCCGGGGTTAAACCTGATGGTGTTTAAATCTCCATCGGTTTCGATCAAGGCGTTCACTAGGGCGAAAGGTGCGGTGACAATCCGGCTTATGGCATTGGTCAGGGCCTCTTTAATCAAGGCGGCAATGCTAAATTCGGGGTTCTCAAGGCTGCCGCTAACGGGGAAATCCATTTTAATTCTACCCCTGGAATCTTTCAGTAAGGCCACCGCCAGTTTCAGTGGCAGGGCAACCGCATTAGGGTTTTCGACTTTCTCGCCCAGTTCAAATTGGTCAATCAGCAGGCTGTTGTTGGCGGTCAGTTTTTTGTTGGCGATTTTGTATTTCAAGCCCAATGACATTTTGCCTTTTTCGACCTTGTAACCGGCGAATTGCACCATGTAGGGCGACACTAAAGGCATCGGCAAGCCCACAAATTTTATTTGAATATCGTAATCGCCTAGGAATGGGCTGAGGTTGCCGTTAATTTTAACGGGTGCTAAATCGTAGGCATTGCCAGTCAAGATGACTTTAATGTTACTGTTTTTTTCTGACGACACGCCGACGGCCCCGCCTTGCAGGTCTTGGATATAAGCCGAAAAAGGCAATATCAAGGAAAAATCCGTGAAGTCGGAAGCGCCTTCCGTCACCTTGATGTTATCCAATTTAAAATACACCTGCGCTGGTTTTTTGGACGCGGCCGGATTGGGTTTTTTATCGGGTTTGACTTGGCTAATGACTAAGTTATCGAAGTTGGAAGATTTGTCCTTCCTAATGGTCACCCTGGCATAGGGTTTGTCGATATCCAAGCTTTGGGCAGTGTAACGGTTACCTAGGGTGTCAAGGCCAATGCCATTCAATGCCAAGTTTTTCCATTTGATGAAATCCTTGAAAACGCGCCGGTCGCGGGTCAGTAAGTCGGCGACCGTAAGATTGCCTTGAAAGGTTAGGGCGAGTGGTTCTTGAGCGGTTAAGGTCAGGTGGCCGTCTAGGTTGGCGCGTCCGTCAACCAGGTTTAACTGGACAAAGTGGGAAAAATAGCCATCGAATTTCTCCAGGTCTATATTTTTTACCTCGACATCAAGGCTTGCCGATAGGGGCGACGGGGTGAGTTTGCCGTTTATTTTGACAGAGCCGCCGCCGTTGACGCCAACATTGAGCTTAACCGGCAACGGGCTGGTGTTATGGGAGCCATAACCGGTTAAGGTCAAGTTGATGGGTTTGAAGTGAACGGTTTGGGGGGAGGTTAGGGTGTGGTCAGTAAAACTGACGGCGCTGTTATTGAGGTTGATGTGCTCTGCGACTATTTGCCAAGTTTTTTTTTCTGTTGCGGGGCTATCGCTGCGTGCAGTTTGAGCCTCTTTTCCGTTGCTCAGCAGTTTCTGGTAATTGAGGCTGCCATCGGGGTTTAACTCGGCTTTACTGTGGGCGTTGTCAACGTTGATGGAGCCTATGTTGAGTTGCCGTTTGAAAAGGTCAAAATGTATGGCGTCCGCCCTGACACTGGCCGCATCAATGATGGGCTTTGCCGTATCTTTTTCCGAGACTTGAAGCTCTTTGGCAATAAGGTTGCCTTGGTCAATCATCAAGTGGGTCGTTTTATTGGAATTGGAGACCTGATAGGGGCTGTCGATGGCGATATGTTTTACATTCGCCACTACCGGCAACTGTAAGGCTAGGCCTTGCCCGTTAAGTTTGGCCTTGGCCGCGGTCAGTTGCAGTTGGCCTTGTTCCTGTTTAAGGAGCAATTCCGTCTCGTGCTCTAGCGCGGCCAACTGTAATGAGACATCCGGCTGTTTGAAACGTATGCCCTTGAACTGTAGCTTGGTATTGCGGGTAGTGATATCGAGTTTCCCGTGTTCTTGTTTTAACGTTAATTCAGTCTCGTGCTCCAGCGTGGCGACGTTTAATGAAACATCCGACTGTTGATAGCCTACGTCCTTGAAGTGCAGTTTGGCGTTGCCCATGGCCACATCGAGTTTTCCGTCCTGATGGTTTAGGGTTAGTTTGGCTTCTTGATGAAATTGGTTAATTTTTAAAGCGCGGTCTTGTTGTTTGTAAATCAGCTCGTTTGCGTCCAGTTTGGCTTTATTGACGGCCAGTTTTAGGCCGCCGTTGTCATAGTCGGCCCGATAATCGATTTCGGCATGGGCGGTCCCCGACAAAAAATCAATGTTCGCTAAGGCCAGGGTTTTTTTCAAATCCACTTGTTCGAGTTTCAACTTGCCTGTGGAATGGAGCGGGCTAATTCCTAGAGTGCCGGCCCAAGCGATTTTTGCGCCCGTGTCCAAGCTGACGCTAAAGTTTGCCTGGCCGGGTTCCCCGAGATGGGTGCTGAATTCACGCAGTTCCATATTTAACGGGTAAAGTGTCGTGTCCCGCTGCGGTTGCTTGGCATCGCTGTACATCAGCTTGCCGTCATGCAGCTCCAAACGGTTCACTAAGACCGGAAACGGTTCGCTGTCTGCCTCTGCGGAGAGTTCTAATTTGCCCGTCAACTCCGTGACATTCAGGATGCCTTGCGGGTTTTTGACCAAGTGCAGCAATGGCTGGTGCAAAACCAGTTGCGAAATAATCAATGCCCGCCGTTTGATCGATTCTAAGGTGTTGAACTCCAAATACAGCCCATCAAGCGCAATTATAGGTTGGTCGGTTTGCGCTTTGAGGGCGAACCCGCTGACCCTTATCGACAAGGGCATGTAGCCGACCTCGACATTATTGACCGTAGCCAGTTTGCCGGTCTGTGCTGACAAAATGGCGGTCAGTTGGTTTTGGATAATGGTCGGCAACAACCAAGCCGCTAAGTCGATGCTGGCCAGAACAAGCCCTAACGAGACAACCAAGCCAATGAAGACGTTTTTGCGGGAAGCGGTTAAGGTAGGCATGTCCTGACGTTTGCTATCAAGCTGAGAATGTGTTTTTAAACGTGTCGCAAGCGGTTCGTGTACCGCATACTCGAGCGCAACGTAAGCCAGCGAACCGCGTAGCCGCTTTTAAAACACGGTTAAAACACGTTCGGAATAAACAGCCTTGAGTGTACCTGATTAGGTTACTGATTTCGAGTGAGTCGCCCATCCGCTTGACGGGGATAACCGGGCTTTCATAAGCTGGCGCACTCACCGCGCTTGGGCCGCTTGTTAGTGCTCACTGCCTTCACGGTTTACCCTGCTCAATGGGGGCGGGGGGTATAATCGCCAGCCAGCCAGCCAACGACAACCTTGCAACACATGGGCATTATCACAAAACTCGTCTCGCAAACCGCCATCTACGGACTCAGCAGCATTTTCGGCCGCTTCCTTAATTATCTGTTGGTGCCACTGTACACTTATTACTTCTCGGCGGCCGAATACGGCGTGGTGTCGGAGTTTTATGCGTATGCCGGGTTTTTTTCGGTTTTGCTGCTGTTCGGATTTGAAACCGGCTATTTTCGCTTCCGTGACCAGTCCACGCCACAAAAGGACAAGACTTATGCGACGGCTTTATGGTTTGTGGTTGCCCTTAATGTGTTATTTTTTGCCGTCATCCTCGCCATTAACCAACCGCTTGCCACTGCCCTACAGTACCCGGACCATCCCGAATATGTCCTATGGTTCGGGCTGATTTTAATATTCGACGCCATTGCCTCAATCGCCTTCGCACGGTTACGGGCGGAAAACCGGGCGCTGCGCTTTGCCGCCATCAAAATAGCCGAAATCTTTGTCACCGTTTTGCTGAGCCTGTTTTTTATCGTCTATTGGCCGAAACTTAGCCAGCAATACCCTGACTTTTTATGGTCCGCTTGGTATCGGCCGGACATTGGCATAGGTTATATCTTCATCGCCAACCTCATCGCCAGCGCCGCCAAATTCCTGATGTTAATCCCGCAACTGGCCGGTTTGGGCTGGGGGCTGGACAAAGCCTTATTGGCCCGGATGCTGGCCTATTCCGTGCCGATGGTGGTGATAGGCTGCGCCGGCATCGTCAATGAAATGCTGGACCGGGTGCTGCTAAAACATTTGCTGCCCTACGACGCCCATACCAATATGCAAATGTTGGGCATATACAGTGCCAGTTATAAATTGGCCATCCTGATGTCGCTGTTCATCCAGGCCTTCCGCTACGCCGCCGAACCGTTTTTTTTCACCTACGCGGATCAAAACGACGCCCGGCCAATGTACGCTAAGATATTGAAATATTTCGTCATTTTCTGCGTGTTCATCTTCCTGCTGGTGACTTTGTATTTGGATTTCTTTAAGTATTTCTTGGGCGCCGAATTCCGCGCCGGCTTGAAGGTCGTACCCATCCTGTTGCTGGCCAATCTGTGCCTGGGCGTTTATGTCAATTTGTCCATTTGGTACAAGCTGACCGACCGCACCTTACTGGGCGCGGGCGTCTCGGTGTTCGGCGCGGCATTGACCGTGGCCTTGAATATTTGGTGGATACCGCTGTACGGCTACGTCGGCTCGGCCTGGGCGACGCTGGCCTGTTACGGGTTCATGGCGCTGTTGTCTTACGGCTTAGGGCAGGTTTATTACCCGGTGGCTTACGATGTCAAGCGGGTGTTAGGCTATGTCGCTTGCGGTGTCGGCCTGTATTTTTATTACGGTTACTTGGCGGCATTTTACCTATGGCCTTGGCTGCCGGCTTCGGCGTTGCTGTTGGTATACGGCTTAGCGGTGGTGTTGTGTGAAGGCGGGTTACGGCGGATAAGGCTAAGGTCTGTGCGCTAATCTGCGGTACGCATTGTGTTACCACGCCACCTGTCTGGTCTCGTTACGAAGGTAGGTGCAAACCCGCTCGTTAACCTATTGATCCGGCCTTATCCGGTTTTAACCTGCGTTCGCCTTGAGCGGGTCGAAAGGCGCATGTGCTGCAACTGGCGCAGCACGAACGCTGCAAACTTTAAAGGGTCGGATCAATAAGCCGCTTTTTCGCGTTCGGTTTGGGCGGCTTCGCGGTAGCGGTTGAGCAGGGTTTCTAGCGCTCTAGCCTGCCGTATGAGGTGCTTAAGATCGCTGAC
>DBNZ01000063.1:3992-11663 GCA_002299495.1 Methylococcaceae bacterium UBA659 | reverse complement strand
AAAATGGCTAGCCCTGCAAGCGGTATGACTTGCTAAAAAGCCCGCTTTTTTGCATAGCAATGGCGCACGAAGTACCCGCTTGGCACTCGATGTTAGTTGGTGAGACCGCCGTCCTTTATGCCCCTAAGGGTATTTATGCCCCTAGGGGTATTTATGCCCTAGGGGTATTTAGAGCAGGCTCTAATTAATGTACAATCCGGGGGTTTTCCGTTTCCGACTGGAACACGACCGTGCCGGCATTGCGTTTTTTCCTGATTATCATCCTGATCCTGCTACAAGGCCTCGCCCCTCTGGTGCATGCCCATGTCGGCGAGGATTTTCAAGCCGGGAACTTGCACCTGCCAAGCCTTGAGGCATACACCCATATTGCCCACCCCGGCCCGGTTTGCGCCGCCATCAACCCGGCAATGGCAGACGGCTTAGCTATCGGCATCCATTCTGGTATCGAACCAGAACCCAAAGACCCCTCCGCGTCGGCGGCTGTTTTTTTCCTGCTGGCCTATCTGGTTTCAATCCGGCCACAACCGCAACGACACGTCCGTCCCCACCGCTTGCCGCCCCCCGAATCGGCTTCCTGGTTAACCCCGCACAACCCAAGAGCACCCCCGGCGGCTAAATTTCCGTAGCGCCCCACTGCCACCCACATGCAGTTTCGGGGCAAACATTCCTATTGTTTTTTGCCTTAACAGCGGCCGCCGCCGCATTGAGTTGTTATGTTTGCATGTATCCCTTACCTAGACGGCAGGGGCGTATGCCACACCAGGGTGCCGTTGTCGCTAATGTGCCTACTGGGCATAATTCCGGCCAGTTATGCCGCCCCCCCATCTGCGCCCATCGCCTTGCAAATGCCAGTCGTCCACCACAGCGATCTGATTGCAGTTGACGAGAGCTTGACCCTAACCAAGCTGGTTGACCAGACCTTAGCTCAACATCCCGACATGAATTGGCTAACAGCCTTGGAAGAAGAGGCCGCCGCTATCGAGCGCCGGGGGAAAAGCTGGTTTTCGGGGGCGCCCAAAGCCGGTTTACGCTTTCAAGAAGCCACCAGCGGCACCATACATCATGTCGACGCCACCGTTGAGGTGCCGCTATGGAACTTAGGGCAACGTGATGCTGAACATACGTTGGCCGGGCTTGCCCTACTCAGCGCAGACCAGCAGACTAAGGCAATGCGGTTGCGGGTTGCCGGTTTGGTCAGGATGGCGTTATGGGATATAGCCTTACAAACCATACGCTTTGAACAGGCGCAAGCGGAGGTCAAGGCGTATGAAACGTTGTTGGCCAATATCAAACGGCGGGTGGCGCTAGGTGATCTGCCCCGTGCGGATGAACTGTTGGCGCATAGCGAGTTATTACAAAAACACTCAGTGATGACCTTGGCGGAAGCAGAATTGATGCATGCCAGAAAAAGCTACTATACCATCACCCAAACCACCAAAATGCCGGCTCATTTCCACGAGCGACCAGCCGAGCGTCAAGAAGTCCAAAATAACCACCCTGCCCTATTGTCGGTAAACGCCCAAATAGAGCGCGAGCACGCAGAACTGAACGCTTTGAAATTGGCAGGCTCAGGGCCTACCCAATTAACCGTTGGCGTCAACAGTGACCGGCCCAGTAACAATGACCCGCGCAGTAATAACATCGAAAGTTTCAATATCATGGTCAACGTGCCCTTTGGCGGGAGCGCACACCTCGCCCCAAAACTGGCCGCCGTCAACGTTGAGATGAGCCGTTTGTATGCCGAACGGGATATGTTGATGAGAAACTTAGAGCAAGCCCACCACGAGGCCGAACATAATCTTGAAGTCAACCGGGTTGAGCTTGGCATCGCCGAAAACCTTAAACAAGTGGCGGAGCAGCATTTAGCCATGATGGACAAAGCCTTTGCTGCGGGCGAAATCGGGCTGATGGATTTATTGAAATTCCAGTCGCGTACCGAGCAGGCGCGGTTAAACGCTAAGGAACGTAACGTAATACTGGAGCGTGACCTTGCTTTTTATAACCAAGCAGTAGGAATAATGCCATGAACACCTTACTTACCACGCTAATGATTATTTTCTTGTTGCCGGCATCCGCTTGGGCCAGCGGCAACAGCATCAAAATATCTGCTGAGCAATTAGCCCACTTAGGCATCACCTTGGGCCAGCCAGCCATCGTCAAACAATTGCCCATATTGTACGCGCCCGCAACAGTGGTGGTCCCGCCTAGCGGCGAGCATGTGGTCAGCAGCCCCCAAGCCGGTTTGGTCAACCGGCTGCTGGCCGCAACGGGCGATCCTGTCAAAAAAGGCCAGTTGCTGGCAGAGCTGAACAGTTCCGACCTGTTGACCATGCAGCAACAATATTTGAGCGCCAACGGTGAATTACACTTGCAACGGTTGGCTTATGAACGTGATAAAAATTTGTACGCAGAAGGCATCATAGCCCAGCGCCGTTGGCTGGAAACCAGCAGCCTTTACCATGCCAGCGCTTATGCCGCCAATGAGCGCCGACAGTTATTGGCCATAGCCGGCATGACCGACGCTGAAATCAACCAACTGACGAAAACCCATAAATTATCCGGCCTGCTGCATGTCCGTGCGCCTATTTCCGGCGTGGTTCTGGAAGTCCTCGCCTTAGCGGGCGAGCGGGTGGACAGTTTGGTGCCTTTGTACCGGATCGCGGACCTGCGGGAACTCTGGCTAGAAATCAATATCCCGCAAGAACGCATGGGGGATGTTGAATTAGGCGACACCGTGTTATTGGCAAAGCCTATCGCCGAGAATACCCCTCTTGAACCGCGAACAGCCCCCGCCATCATGCCGGTCAAGGCAGAAGTCACCCAATTGGGGCAACATGTGAACCCAGAAAACCAAACCATGCTGGCACGGGCTGTGATAACAGGAGCGCAAAAGGATGTCTGGCCGGGGCAGCGGGTCAACGTCCAAGTCATCCAAGACCATCCCAGCCCGGCTTTCAGTGTGCCGAACACGGCCATCGCCCAACACGAAGGCGAATTCTATGTGTTCATCCGAGGCAAAGAAGACTTTGTTGCGACAAGGATCAGCGTTATCGGCAAACAAGAGAATGAAACCATTTTCAGCGGCAAATTGACCGGCAAAGAAGATATCGCCGTCAAAGGCACGGTCGCTTTAAAGGCAAATTGGCTGGGTTTGGGGAGCAGCGAATAATGGCGCAACTGATCCGATTTGCGTTAAGCCATCGGTTATTGATATTGATAGCCGTGTTAGTATTGACCGGCGCCGGTTACCATGCCTTCCAAAACATCCCGATCGACGCATTCCCGGAAGTCTCCCCGACTCAGGTGAAGATCATCGTCAAAGCCCCTGGCATGACGCCGGAAGAAGTCGAAACCCGGATCACCGCACCGATAGAGACCGAACTGTTGGGCATCCCGCACCAAACCATGCTGCGCTCAATCGCCAAATACGCGCTGACCGACATCACCATCGATTTCGCCGAGGGCACCGACATTTATTGGGCGCGGCAGCAAATCGCCGAGCGCTTAAATAGCATCTGGGGCACCATGCCGTCCGGTGTGCAAGGCGGTATCGCACCGATGACTACGCCGCTAGGGGAAATATTCATGTTCACCATCGAAGGCGGCGGCTTAAGCCTGATGGAGCGTCGCTCGTTACTGGATTGGGTCATTCGCCCCGCCCTGCGTACCGTGCCCGGGGTGGCCGATGTCAACGCGCTAGGCGGCTTAGCCAGGAGCTTTGAAGTGGTTCCCGACAATACCCGGCTGTCGGCGCGCGGCATCGACCTGGACCGGCTGGTGCAAGCCTTGCAATCGAATAACCGCAACGACGGCGCCGGCCGCTTAAGCGATGGCGAAGAAGCCCTGATCGTCAGGGTGGAAGGCCGCATCAAAACCTTAGATGACGTGCGCCGTATTGTCGTCGACAACAAAAATGGGGTTCCGATCAGCGTTGGCGACATTGCCGATGTCCGCATCGGTGCGTTGACGCGATACGGCGCAGTCAGCAAAAACGGCCAAGGCGAGGCGGTGACCGGGCTGGTGCTCAGCCTGCGCGGAGCGAACGCCCGCCAGACCATCGTCGGCGTCGAGCAAAAACTGGCCGAAATCAGCAAGGGTTTCCCGGAAGGCGTGGCGGCTAAGGTGTTCTACAACCGCGCCCATTTGATTGAAAAAGCCGTCGATACCGTCGTCCATGCCTTGGCTGAAGCGGTCGCGCTGGTGGTGGTTTTGTTGCTACTGTTTTTGGGCAATATCCGGGCCGCCGTGGTAGTGGCCCTGGCCTTGCCGATGGCGGCGTTGTTTACCTTTATTTTGATGGCACAAATCGACATGTCGGCCAACTTAATGAGCTTAGGCGGCCTGGCCATTGCTATCGGCATGTTGGTTGACGCCGCCGTCGTGGTCACCGAAAACCTGACCACCCACCTCGCCCATTCCCCCACCGCGCAGCGGTTGCCGCACCTGCATGTGATTTACCGGGCTACCCGGGAAGTGGCGGCTCCGGTCACCTCTGGTATTTTGATCATCATCATCGTGTTTTTGCCGTTACTGACCTTACAAGGACTGGAAGGCAAGCTGTTTACGCCGGTGGCCTTGACCATCGTCTTTGCCTTAAGCGGCTCACTGTTGCTATCGTTGACCGCCATCCCGGTCATCGCCTCTTACCTGCTGAAAAAAGTCTCGCATGACGAACCCTGGTTACCGCGAAAACTGCAACAAATTTACCAACCGGCGTTGGCCTGGTGCCTAGATCACGGCAAACCCGTGTTCATCGGCGCAGCGGTATTGCTGGTATTGACCGGCTGGGCCTTTACCCGCATCGGCAGCACCTTCATGCCGACGCTGGACGAAGGCGACATCATCGTACAATTGGAAAAACTGCCGTCCATCACGCTCGCACAATCAGTGGCGTTGGACGGACAAGTGCAAAAAAACCTGCTGCAGAACGTGCCGGAAATCAGCGCCGTCGTGTCCCGGGTAGGTTCCGACGAATTGGGTTTGGACCCGATGAGCCTGAACGAGACCGATGCGTTCTTAATACTGAAACCAAAATCACAATGGCACGCCCCCGACAAAGCGCATCTGATCGAGGACATCCGCAAAGTGATGGAGCAAACCCCCGGCATCGCTTTCGGCTTTACCCAACCGATCGAAATGCGGGTGTCGGAAATGCTGACCGGCACCCGAGGCGATCTCGCCGTCAAACTGTTCGGGCCGGACTTAGCGGTACTCGACCAGAAAGGCAACGAAATCGCCGGCTTGCTACGCGGCATCCGGGGTTCCATCGACGTCTTCGTCAGGCAAAACACCGGTATGCAGTTTTTGCAACTGACCCTAGACAAATCCGCCGCCGGCCGTTTCGGTCTCGACATCGACCGCATCGAAAACTGGTTACACGCCGAGATTGAAGGCCTTAACTTGGGCATCGTCCAAGAAGGCGTCAAACGGACACCGTTGATTTTGCGCGGCGACAGCAACACCGCCAACTTCAACAACTTGCAAATCACGTTGGCGAACGGCAGCCATATCCCGATCACGGCGGTCGCCAAAGTGTCAAAAGTCGAAGGCGTGGTGGCCGTGCAACGCGAACGCGGCCAACGCTTTACCGTCGTGCGCAGCAACGTACAAGACCGGGACTTAGTCGGTTTTGTCGCTGAAGCGAAGCGGCTGGTGGCGGAAAAAATCCAATTGCCGGCCGGCTACACCGTCGAATTCGGCGGCCAGTTTGAAAACCAGCAACGCGCCGCCGCCACCCTGTCGATTGTCGTGCCGATTTCGTTGGGGCTGATTTTCTTGCTACTGTTTTCCACCTTCGGATCGGTTAGGCAAGCCACCTTGGTGTTATCCAACATCCCCCTGGCTATGGTTGGCGGCGTTTTCGCCTTGTGGTGGTCTGGGGAATATCTATCCGTCCCTGCCTCGGTCGGCTTTATCGCCCTCCTGGGCATCGCCGTGCTAAATGGCGTGGTTATGGTCAGTTACTTCAACCAACTGGCCGCCACCGGCATGGACATCGCCCGCGTGGTGCGGGTCGGTTCATCGCGGCGATTACGGCCGGTGTTGATGACGGCCAGCATTGCCGCATTCGGTTTGATGCCACTATTGTTCGCCACCGGACCCGGGTCTGAAATCCAAAAGCCCTTAGCTATCGTGGTGATTGGCGGCTTAGTGTCATCGACTTTTTTAACCTTGTTTCTGTTACCGATGCTATACCGACGTTTCGGATTGGCAGGCAATGGCGGAACTATCTCATGAGCAACCACCAAGACTATCTCATTACATTGGACGCACCGCCCAATTTGGCAGAAACCGTAGTGGATTTCTTGCTGTTACAAGAATCCGAGCATGGATTTAGCACTTATGCGATCAATTCCCACCATCATGGGAATCAAGGGCTGTCTTTGGCCGAACAAGTCAGGGGACGGCAACAGCGCCTGCGTTTTCAACTTCAGATCGATGCCGTTGCATTGCCACATTTTATGCACTCGCTGAAACAAGAACTGGCCGGCTCCGGTATCCATTATTGGGTATTGCCGATACTGGAAAAAGGGGCCGTGTAAACCAAACGGACAGGTTTTCCTGATTAGCAAGATGTCTCAGCTAATGCCGAAAAGCTCGTCATTCCGGCATCCCCCGGCAATCCATGCCGGGGCAGGCTCTGCCGGAATGACGATGTTTCAGGATTTGTGTAGATACCCATGCTCCCTATGGGGCGGGCATAAGGCTGGCTAATGCTGACGATGCGATGGTCGCAACGGTGGGTTTGCTGCGGTACATCTGCCATTGCTGGGTGTACACGAGGTATCAGCCAGTAGCGGTATGACCCGGCGGGACTTGACACACCTCAATCAAACTTGGGTCGTAATCCTCCGGCGCTTCAAAGCCGAGCAGGTTCAATAAAGTTGCGGCCAGATTCGAGAGACCCGCGACCGACAAATCCTGCCGCAGTTGATAGCCCGGATGGGCTTCTGCGGAAACCAACACGAACGGCACCGGATTCAAGGTGTGCGACGTTTTGGCCTTAGCGCGGCCTTCCGCGTCTCGCTTCACCTCACCTTTTTTATCCAGTTCGTACATTTCGTCGGCGTTGCCGTGGTCGGCGGTGATCATCGCCGTGCCCTTAGCCGCCAAAATCACCGGCAGCAAACGCGCCAATTGCAGGTCAAGGCATTGCATGGCCGTGACCGCCGCCTCGAAATTGCCGGTATGGCCAACCATGTCGCCGTTGGCGTAATTCACCCGTAGATAGCGGTGCTTGCCGCTACGGATAGCGTTGATCAAGGCGTCGGTGATCTCTGCACATTTCATCCACGGACGCTGCTCAAACGGCACGATGTCGCTTGTGATTTCGACATAGGTTTCCAACTCGTCGCTGAATTTGCCGGAGCGGTTGCCGTTCCAGAAATAGGTGACGTGGCCGTATTTTTGGGTTTCGCTGATCGCATATTGGGTAATGCCGTTTTTGGCCAGGTATTCGCCCAAGGTCCGGTCAATCGCGGGCGGCTCGACCAGAAACCGCGCCGGCATTTTGGTGTCGCCGTCGTATTGCATCATGCCCGCATAAGTGACTTTAGGCAACGGGCCGCGCTCGAACGCGGTGAAATGCTCCTCGGTGAAAGCCCGCGAAATTTCGATGGCGCGGTCGCCACGGAAATTAAAGAACACCACGGCGTCGCCGTCGTCAATCGG
>DBNZ01000063.1:0-3564 GCA_002299495.1 Methylococcaceae bacterium UBA659 | reverse complement strand
CCGCCCCTTGCCCAGCACATGGATGTCCCAACCGCGCTGCACCATGGACCAGTCGGCTTCGTATCTATCCATTGTGATGGTCATACGGCCGCCGCCGGAAGCGATGGCGACATCAAACCCGGGGCCGCGCAATTGCTCCAGATAAGCTTCGAACGGATCAACATAATCCAGTGCCGAGGTCTCGCCAACGTCGCGCCCGTCCAGCAGAATATGTATCCGCACCTTCGACACGCCTTCTGTCTTCGCCTGCTCCAGCATGGCTTTTAAGTGGTCGATATGGGAATGCACGTTGCCGTCGGAGAACAGGCCGAGGAAATGCAGGGTGCCGCCCTGTTTCGCGGCGGCCATCACTTCATGCCAGGCATGGCCTTGCCATAGCTGGCCTGAGGCAATCGATTCCGCCACCAGTTTCGCGCCTTGGGCAAACACGCGGCCTGCGCCGATGGCGTTGTGGCCGACTTCGCTATTGCCCATGTCGTCGTCGCTGGGCATGCCGACAGCGGTGCCGTGCGCCCGCAGGGGCACCATAGGATAGGCCGACATCAGCCGGTCAAGCATCGGAGTGCGCGCGGTTTTGACCGCGTCGCCGTCTGCACGCGGGGAAATACCCACGCCGTCCAACACGATGGTGACGACAGGGCCGGGGCAAGGGGAAAAACGGGAGGATTTTACTAATTTCATGTGGGTTTTTGGGTGGGTAGATAATCAGAAGCAGGCTAAAAATATGGCTGCGATGGCCGGAAACGGCCATTTTAACAGCTACGCCAAAACACGGCAGGAAAGGATGGGGGCCAAAAAACCTTAAAAACGGCCATCTATACCCAAACAATTATGAAGGTGCCGCCATTCACCCCATGAATTGATGGTTTTCACCGGTATAATGGGCGGCTTATGAAGTGCGGGTGGGCATGACCCTAACGCCCTAGCCCTAATCCACGCCTACACAGTTCTCTCTATGACATCCATCACTTCAACTTTCAACCGGCTACAACATTCCTTAGAAATTCTTTTTGGGCGCCTAGCCTCAAGCCCTTTTTCCCTTAAACTGCTGGCGTTACCGCTATTACAACGCTGGGCGGCCTATGCAGGGCTGTTTTTGCTCTCGCAAGCGCTGGTATTCGGTGGCTTATACCTTATTTTCGGCAGAATCGTCGTTATTGGCTTCCTGGCCAGCATCCTAGCCGGTTTGGCCACCGGCGCGGGCGCCTTCCCGGCTCTATTGTGCAAACACATCTCCACGACTTTGTTCAATAGCCTGTTGGGCGGGGCGGCGGGCGTCATGCTGGCCGCCACCGCATTCTCGTTGATAGTACCAGGCATGGATTTCGGCAACCAAGTCTGGCCTGGCTATGGCATTTATGTGGTGTCAGCGGGCATGTTGGCGGGGGCCATTTGCTTGCATTATGTCGACCACCAACTGCCCCATGTGCGCTTCGCCTCCGTTCCTGACACCCAATTGAATTCATTAAAAAAAGTTTGGCTGTTCATCATCGCCATCAGTATCCACAATTTCCCGGAGGGCATGTCGGTCGGGGTCAGTTTTGGCACCGAGGATATGAAAAACGGCATCGTATTGGCCATTGCGATTGCTTTGCAAAATATTCCCGAAGGCTTAGCCGTGGCCTTGCCTTTGATAGGATTGGGGTATAACCGCTGGCGGGCGGTGGGCATCGCGACACTGACGGGGTTAGTTGAACCGGTCGGTGGCTTGCTGGGTATCACCATGGTCACCCTGTTCCAACCCGTATTGCCTATTGCCATGGGTTTCGCCGCCGGTGCCATGCTGTTTGTCATCAGCGAAGAAATTATCCCTGAAAGCCATTCTAAGGGGCGTTCCCGCTGGGCGACGTTTGCCTTGATGGCGGGTTTCATCCTCATGATGGTGTTGGATAATTTGTTGAACTAACTTTCCCTAACCCAGCAAAAAACTACCCGATTTATTCATAAAATTCAATGCGTTATAAACATATAAGGCAATCTCTGCACATGGCCCTCGCCGCCCCCGGCGCGATTCGGGGCGCCACCTAAGCGACGGGCTTAATCCTTCGGCCCGGGGCGGGTCTCTTACCTGTCGGCCATAGGATGCCGTCACTGCAATAGGCGCATCATGAACCCTTAGTTTTTACTCCTTGACTAAGGCGAATGCCATCAACTAACTAGGGCGAAGCGAGGGCTATGAGCAACAAACATTACCGTTTCAGTATCGGTGACATGCAATGCGCCGACTGCGAAACCGTCATTGAGGAGGCGGTTTTAGCCTTGCCAGGGGTTATCCAAGCCCAAGCCGACTTCACCGACGAGTGCCTGGAACTGGATATAGACACCCGCGTGATTTCCTTGAACACCGTCTTTGCCGCCCTAAAAAAGGCCGGTTATGTCTGTAATCCGAAACCGAAAAAACCCGCCAAGGCCAGCCACCAAGGGCGGTGGGCATTGGCCGGCGCGGCCGGAATTGCCTTGCTGTTGGCTTTGGACCGTTACCTGAAATTTGACGACGTGTTGGCGCAAATGGGTGAAAAGGCCGATTACGGCTTGCTGTTTTTGGTCGGCATTTTCACCAGCTTTCATTGCATCGGCATGTGTGGCGGTTTTGTTTTGGGTTATACCGTCTCTGGAAGCCAGCAAGGACGGCCTTCCTACCGCCAACATTTGCTTTACGGCCTAGGTAAGCTGGTTTCGTATACGTCATTTGGCGGCTTATTTGGCTGGTTAGGCGGTGGCATCAGCTTTACCGATGAACTCCGCAGCGCAGTGTTAATGGCGGCGGGCGGGTTTTTATTGGTCTATGGCTTGGGCATGTTGGATACTTTCCACCGCCTAAGGCGCTTTCAAATCCGCCTGCCCCGTAGCATGGCGCATACTTTGGCGAAACAACGCCAGCATACCTCCAGCCCGTTAATGATTGGCTTGTTGAACGGCCTGATGATCGCCTGTGGACCGTTGCAGGCGATGTACATCCTGGCGGCGGGGACGGGTAGCCCGGCTAAGGGCGCGGCCTTGCTGGCGGTGTTCGCGCTCGGCACGTTGCCGATGATGTTTGCCTTCGGCTATCTGGCAAACCTGGTCACCGCCAACACCACCCGGCTGTTTATGAAAATATCCAGCCTGATCATCGTGGCGCTGGGCCTGATGATGCTGAACCGCGGTCTGCTGCTTTCTGGCGGCGGCTGGGATGCCCATGCGTTATGGTCAAAGGCGATGTTGTCAATCAAACCCCATCTTATGGCCTGGCAACACGGCCAAACTGGCGCCATCGCCCCTATCCAAGGGAGTCACCAGGTCATTTATACCGAAGTTACCGCGAACGCCTATGTCCCCTCCGAATATACCCTGCACAACAACGTGCCGGTAAAATGGATTATCAACGTCAAGGAATGGTCCGCCTGTAACCGGCAAATCATCGTCTCCGCCCTGTCCTTGGTCATAGACCTGAAACCCGGCCTGCAAATGGTGGAATTCACCCCGCAAGAAACCGGCGTGATCGGCTGGAGTTGTTACATGGGCATGATCCCTGGGGCGTTTATTGTCAAGGATTAGCCGTAGGGCTTTATTATCGCCGCCCGC
>DBNZ01000088.1:3797-4018 GCA_002299495.1 Methylococcaceae bacterium UBA659 | reverse complement strand
GCGCTGGGCACAAGTACCCTAAACAGCGCAGGGCACAAGTGCTTTGACCAGACCCGCACGAGCGGAATCAGTACATTTCCTCTCGTTTTTATGCCCTTAGGATGCTTTGTCTGGTCGAAGCACTTATTTCAGAATTTTTTAGCGGTGGCCAGAGCCACTTAAACGTAAACACCCCTGCGCTGTTGCCGCAGGGGTGTAGTCACAAGGCCTAGGGTTTACTA
>DBNZ01000088.1:0-3447 GCA_002299495.1 Methylococcaceae bacterium UBA659 | reverse complement strand
GGAGTGATGGGACGTGTAACGGTTACTTTGCCGGTGATGGTATAACGCAATACTGCGTTAATAGTGGGATCTGGGTTGATGCCACCTACAGTAAACATGTAATTGCCGTTACGGCTTGCTGTAAAGGTTAATACCAAGTTGCCGGCAATTTGATTTTCGATAGGGTTAAACAAAGAAAAATTCAGGCTGTTGCCGTCTCTATCATAGCCGTGTGTGACGTAACGCATGACAATGTCGCCTATCTCTACATTAGTAGCTTCATGGATCGCCCCGATTTTTGAAAAATCACCTAATTGGTTATAAAAATGATCTGGGACGTAATTGTTTGGGGCGGTGTCTCTTGCGCCACGGAACCAAACCGTTGCGGCAGGGTTAATGCCTGGAACAGCCGAAGTTAATTCAATGGTAACCACATCACCTCTTCTAGCCCGGACTTGACCCCAATTAGCGTGATGGGTCCAGCCTTTATGACCAAACGAAGGGTCGCTCCAAGAATGAGGCCTTACATTGAAATCAAAGGTGTTTTGCCTTGGTGTAAATTGAAAAAGTGATCCCACTCTTGTGGCGGCGAAACTGTCAGAAGCGACAAACATACCTATTGTTGCCGCTAAGGCAAGACCGACTGCGTGATTCATTGTTTTTTTCATGTTGGGTTCCTTTGGTAATTATTTCGTTAACCTCTGCATTTAACCGCTGGGCAGAAAAATGAAGAGGGTTTGTCTGTTGATGAATAAACTGTCTACACGGAAGGCAGTTTAAGGTGTTCGGTTTATCCAGATAGGGTTGAACACGTCACCTGCTTCCGCTTGATTAGTTAAGCATTAAACATGCCAAAAAAAAACACTACAGTGTCAATGGATTACGGGCTATCCCTGTTGAAAAATAGGGTATATGGCTCACTTTATTAAAAAGTGTGTGATATGGCTCAATTTTTGTCCCGTTGACCGCAAAAAATGATGTTTTTTTTCGATTAATTTTTTTTCGATTAAAAAGTCAATAAAAACATTATATTATGCATTTGTGAAAGTATTAGATGTGGCATTTAACGCAGTTACCCGTTTACCCCGTGGTTTAGTGATCTGTTTGTTTGCTGTTTGACCCGTCCGTGCCGGGCGAAACGGGGGTTGCGTAACGCCCTTAAGGAAACTTAGAAGTTGTCTTGAAAAGCATTAAACACATTTAGCCAGCGTTATTTTTAACGTGGCAGGAAGTAGGGTAGCGTCCCCGGCTTGATTTTAATGAAAATCGTTTTGCAAGACGGCTGCTTAGAAGTCAAATGGCCTTGAAACCAATGTCAGTGCGGTAATAAACGCCCTCCCAGTTAATTTTTTCCGCCAGTGCATAAGCGTTTTGTTGGGCTTCTCGGATGCTGTCGCCTAAGGCGCAGGCACACAGCACACGGCCACCTGCGGTCACGATGGCACCGCCTGATTTTGCGGTGCCGGCATGAAAGACTTTGTAGCCATCTTCCAGTGAGTCAGGTAATCCGGAAATGATGGCGCCTTGGGCATAGGCGTCGGGATAACCGCCAGCCGCTAACACAATCCCAAGGGCGGCTCGTTCATCCCATGCGGTTTCTGTGGTGTCCAGCTCGCCCGCTAAAGCGGCCTCGCAGAGCCCCACTAGGTCGCTTTTTAGACGCATCATGATGGGTTGGGTCTCCGGGTCGCCAAACCGGCAATTAAATTCCAGCACTTTCACCGAGCCATCGGGTGCGATCATTAATCCGGCGTACAAAAAACCCGTGTAAGGCGACCCTTCGGCGGCCATGCCTTTGAGTGTTGGCTCGATGATTTCCCGCAGCACGCGGTCGTGGATTTCAGCAGTGACCACGGGGGCGGGCGAGTAGGCCCCCATGCCGCCGGTGTTAGGGCCTTTGTCGCCATTGTCACGGGCTTTGTGGTCTTGGGAGGTGGCCATGGGCAAGGCATGGTCGCCATCGGCGATGACGATAAAACTGGCTTCTTCACCGACTAGGAATTCTTCGACGACCACCCGGTTTCCGGCGGCGCCAAAGGCATTGCCGGCCAGCATGTCTTCCACGGCGGCGATGGCTTGCTGTTCGGTTTGCGCGACCACGACCCCTTTGCCGGCGGCCAAGCCATCGGCTTTGACCACGATAGGGGCGCCGTGTTGTTTGATGTAATTGATCGCGAGGGTTTTGTCGGTGAAGCTTTGGTAGGCGGCGGTAGGTATTTTGTGGCGGTTCAAAAAGTCTTTGCAGAACGTTTTCGAGCCTTCCAGCCGGGCTGCTTTTGCGGTCGGGCCAAAGCATTTCAAGCCCGCCGCCTGGAAGCGGTCGACTATGCCTAGCACCAGCGGTGCTTCCGGGCCGACAATAGTCAACCCGATGGCGTTTTGCTGGGAAAATGCGACTAAACCATCCAAGTCATCGACGCCAATGGCGACATTTTCAATTCCGGTTTCCATGCCGGTGCCAGGATTGCCGGGGGCTACGAAGATTTTGGTGGCTTTAGGGGATTGGCCGGCTTTCCAGGCTAGGGCATGTTCACGCCCACCGCCGCCGATAATGAGGATATTCATAGAGTCGTGCCTGAAGTTTAATGCTGAAAATGCCGCATGCCCGTAAACACCATCGTCATGCCATGTTCATCCGCCGCCGCGATGACTTCAGCATCGCGTATTGAACCGCCCGGATGGATAATCGCGGTCACCCCCGCCTCCGCTGCGGCGTCGACGCCATCGCGGAACGGGAAGAAGGCATCCGAGGCCATAGCCGAGCCTGGCACGGCTAGGCCTGCGTCGGCGGCTTTTAGCCCTGCGATTTTGGCGGAGTAAACCCGGCTCATTTGGCCTGCGCCTATGCCGATGGTCTGGCCGTTTTTGCCATAAACAATGGCATTGGATTTGACAAATTTGGCGATTTTCCAGACGAATAACATGTCTGCCATTTCCTGCTCGGTCGGGGCGCGGCGGCTGACGATTTTTAGGTCGGCTGCGGTGATACGGCCTTGATCGGTGTCTTGCGCTAACAACCCGCCGGCGACGCGCTTGAAATCTAAGGATGCCGCTTCTTGTTCAGCCCATGTTCCACAGGCTAGGACCCGGATATTCTGTTTGGCGGCCAGCACGGTTTGTGCGGCCGGGCTAACAACGGGGGCGATAATGACCTCGACAAATTGCCGCCCGATAATTTCTGCTGCGGTGGCGCCATCTAATTCGCAGTTGCAGGCGATGATGCCGCCGAAAGCCGAGGTGGGGTCGGTTTGGTAGGCCAGGTTATAGGCGGCCAATAAATCGTCGGCTTGGGCGACACCACAGGGGTTGGCGTGTTTGACAATCACGCAAGTGGGTTTATCCGTGAAGCTTTTTACGCATGCCAGCGCGGCGTCGGCGTCGGCGATGTTGTTGTACGACAGTTCCTTGCCTTGCAATTGCTTAGCGGTGGCAACCGTGCCGGGGGCGGGTGTCTTTTCCCGGTAAAAC
>DBNZ01000021.1 GCA_002299495.1 Methylococcaceae bacterium UBA659 | reverse complement strand
ACATTTTTATGCGCTTGCCCTGCTTCGATACCCAGATATTGCATGACTTGTTGAAAAATATGACTTCTGGCAATAGGGCCATTATCGCAATAAAGCTTGGACGGAATCCCCCTGGAGGACGAATTGAGCATCTTTTTTCGGTGACATCGCCGCAAACATGAACCGCAACGCAGCTTCAACATCTTCGCCGTAGATACAGTGGTATTCCTGATAAGCCGCACCGCTTCGATCATCGGCGACACTGTAAATCATTAGTGTGGGCGATCCCCGATCCTTATCCAGCCAGAGCGGTTCTTTGACGTGTTTCAGGTCTGATGGACTGAGGTCGAACTGCTAACATTCATTGCTGTGTTCAGCTTGAAATCGGACTGCCGGTGGTTGCCGAATCAAGTAATTGCGATCGTAACCCCACTGCTTCAGATAATGGTTGACGGTGGTTTTCTTAAGTTGTCCAGGATCCGCCTTAATAAAGCCTTTCGGTGTATCGAGGCCAAACTCCTCAAGCAGTCGAATACTTTCCGAGGTAGAAAGATGTCGGCCTTTTAGGTTGGACGTTCTGATTTTTATGGCGGCAATAATTTCACAGTGGGCTTCCATCTCCTCTTCCGGTAATATTCTCGGTTTTCCACGGTCAGACCGTCGTAACGGTTTAGGCCGGTTATAGTCACGCAGGGCACGGTATAAAGTGGATTCCGATACACCGTACAGCGCTGCTGTTTCCTGCATGATGGAGCGACGCGCTTTGCTTCGGTTGGGAAGGCCGCTGAGACGGTGGCGTAAACTAATCAGCGCTTCTGGAAAAATACGTTTGCCGCTCATTGCCTTTCACTAGGCACATTCAGCATTGGTTTTAAAAGCCCCAAGAGTAACCCCTCGATGGCGTAGATAAGCATATAGGGTGCTTTTGGCAATACCCAGCTTTTCTGAGATTTCGTTTACCGATAGCCGGCCTTCCTTATAAAGAGTTTCTGCTGCGCAAGCGGTGGCTTCGGCTTTTTGGGGGATACCTTTGGGTCTGCCGCCATTCCGTCCCCTGGCTCTGGCTGCTGATAGACCTGCCTGAGTTCGTTCACGGATAAGGTCGCGTTCAAACTCGGCTAATGAGGCAAACAGGTTAAAGCTTAACCGACCTTGTGCCGTGGTGGTGTCAATGGGATCATGCAGGCTTTGCAGGCCGATATTTTTTTTCATTAAGTCATTGGCCAAGCCAATCAGATGATTGAGAGATCGACCTAAGCGGTCTAATTTCCAGATCACTAACACGTCGCCAGGGCGAAGGTGGTTGATCATTTCATTGAGGGCCGGACGCTCTGCTCGTGCACCGCTGGCAATATCCTGATAAATCTTGTCACAACCGGCTTTTGTTAAAGCATCAATCTGGAGTTCTAAATGCTGGTCTTTGGTCGACACCCGTGCATAGCCAAGTTTCATGAAAAGAAGCTCCCTAAAAAGTTTGATTATTTCATCTTATCATCGTATTTTAGACTTTGTTTTATAAAACCACAATAAAAAACTATAAAATCAATGACTTAGATGCCTGCAAGACATGTAGGCCTGAGTTCGATAAAACGCTCGTTTTATCGAACCCATGAATAGGGGAAGTAAACGGCAAAATTACCTGTTTTAAGTCTTGATTGATTTGCGTGATTAGCTAGGCTAGACTAGACTAGGCGTTTTTATGGAGAATGTAATGCAAACTGTAAATATGTTACAAGCCAAGTCCTCTCTGTCCCGCTTAGTAGAGGCCATTGAGCAAGGGCAAGAGCGTGAAATCGTGATTGCCAGGAATGGTCGCCCAGCTGCTAAACTGGTTCCGATGGATACTGCACCATCCGGGAAGCGGATTGGTGTAGCAAAAGGCTTGTTCGTGGTGCCGGACAGCATTGATTCACATAACGACGAAGTGGCTCAGTTGTTCATGGGCGAGGTGCCGTCTTGAATCTGCTGCTGGATACTCACGTTGCGCTATGGGCTATCACGGATAACCCAAAACTGCCCCCAAAGGCGCGCGATTTGATTGCGTCGCCCAAAACGACCGTTTGGGTCAGCGCGGCGAATGTCTGGGAAATTGCCATCAAGCATTCTCTAGGTCGAGGCGACATGCCGGTTTCTGGCCGAGACGCGATGCGCTATTTTCAGGAATCGGGTTATCGCTTCCTCGCCGTTGAAGCGGAACATGCGATAGCGGTCGAAGAACTGCCTTTACATCACCAAGACCCGTTCGACCGCATACTTGTGGCTCAAGCACTCGTAGAGCCGATGCGTTTAATGACCCACGATCCCTTGGTAGCGCTCTATAACGACACAATTATCAAGATTTAAACTTGAGTTGATTTTAGTATGCAACTTTATACGCACCCACAATTGTCCGGCTGTTTGTCAAAAGAGAACACTGTTAATAAACGAACTTCTGGTGTGCCGAACTGAAATTTCGATCCATTCCAGCTTTTATTGAAAATTAATTTTAATCTGATGCCACCGTCTGGCTGATACAGGCCAAACTGAAACAACAGGCCTGTCTGGAAGATATTGATTATCAGACTAATATAGCTAAAGCAATATAATT
>DBNZ01000052.1:9600-9762 GCA_002299495.1 Methylococcaceae bacterium UBA659 | reverse complement strand
GGGCTTGGCCAACCGAGTCGTAAAGATGAACCTCGAACGCCTGGGTCAGCTGGGCCAGGGTTTTATCGCCTGCCAAGGCAACTTTGGCTTTAAAGATCGGGGGGAATGTTTTCTTCTCGGTGTTTTGGACATCTTCTGCTCCATTTCTTTGTCCTTAAGGAC
>DBNZ01000052.1:5241-9223 GCA_002299495.1 Methylococcaceae bacterium UBA659 | reverse complement strand
CAGTTCTAGCTGGAGGCTTTAAAAGCGACTGCACAGCAATTCTTGGGAAAAGTTGTGTAGATACTTATGCCTTTAGCCGTGGTTTTTCAGAAATTCCTCAAACATCAACAACGACCAAATCGGGGCGGCGTAATCCCGTTGCCCGCTTTGATGTTGGTCTAGCATTTGTTTTAAGAAAGCCGGGTTGAACCAGCCGCAATCGACCATGGTTTCACCTAGCAATGCCTCGCGAATAGTGTCTTTCAACTCGCCCCGAAACCATTGGTTGATGGGCACGGCAAAACCCATTTTCGGGCGGTACATGATGTCTGCGGGCAAATACGGCTCCAACGCCTTCTTGAAAATGTACTTGCCTTCACGGCCTTTCAGCTTCAAATCCGGCGGCAAGGTGGCAATCCATTCCACCAGTTTGTGATCCAGCAGCGGCACCCGCACTTCCAAGGCATGCGCCATGCTGGCCCGATCCACTTTGGTGAGGATGTCGCCGGGCAAATAGGTTTTCAGGTCAAGGTATTGCACCAATGACAAGGGCGAATCGGTCGGGGCGTTGGCGGCATGACGGCGGAACACTTCGACGGCTTGGTAACCTTGCAAATCCGTTTTCAGTTGTTGGCTGAATAATTTGCCGCGCACTTCATTGGAAGCCACCGATATGCTATGGAAATAACCGGCCAACGAATCCCGGCCTATGGACTCGAAAGTGGATTTTGCGCGGAAAATTTTCGGCGCCCAATCGGCTTTGGGGTAAACCCGCCCTAAGGTGCCAAACAAGGGTATCCGCAGGCTATCCGGCAACCATGAACGCATTTGTTCCTCGTAGTAATGCCAGCGGTGGCGGCGGTAACCGGCCAAGTTTTCATCGCCGCCGTCGCCCGATAGCACCACGGTGACTTGTTTTTTGGCCAATTCGCAAACGCGGTACGTGGGCAAAGCCGAGCTATCCGCGTAAGGTTCGTCGTAAATCCCCGCCAGTTGCCCGATCAGACCGTAATCGTCGGGGTCTACTGGCTCGACACGATGCGCGGTGTGGTAGCGTTCCGCCACTTGCGCGGCGAATTTCGACTCATTAAAAGCCGGGTCACCAAAAGAAATCGAACACGTGTTGACCGGGTCAGGCGACAAGCCCGCCATCATCGCCACCACCGCGCTGGAATCCACCCCGCCGGACAAGAACGCGCCTAACGGCACATCGGCGACCATGCAGATTTTCACCGCCTCGCGCAGGCGTGCGATCAATTCCTCGCCAACGGCTTGCTCGTTGCCTACCGGATGCTGCGAAAAAGCCACGTCCCAATATTGGCGCGGGCGGCATTCGGTTTGCCCACGTTTCAGGCTCAGGCAATAACCCGGTTCCAACTTGTAGACATTTTTGTAGATAGTCTTCGGATCCGGCACATAACCAAAGCCAAAATAGTCTTCAATCGCGGTCGCGTCGAGCTCGCGGGGCAGCCCGGGATGTTGTTTTAGGGCTTTCAGTTCCGAGCTGAAAATGAACTGGCCATCCGGCAACAAGGCATAAAACAAAGGCTTCACGCCCAAACGGTCCCGTGCCAAAAAAAGGGTTTGTTTGGTTCTGTCCCAGATAGCGAAGGCAAACATGCCCCGAAACTTGTCCACGCAGGACTCACCCCAGGCCTGCCAGGCATACAAAATGACTTCGGTGTCGCAATGGCTGTCGAAACGGTAGCCTAAAGCCTTCAGCTCTTGGCGTAAGTCCATGAAATTATAGACTTCGCCGTTGTAGGTCAGGATCACGTTACGGTCGCGGCTGAGCATAGGCTGCCGCCCGGCGCTCAGGTCAATAATCGCCAAACGCCGATGACCAAAACCTAAGCCAGGCTCAAAATGCAAACCGCCTTCATCGGGGCCCCGGTGAAATTGGCTCTCATTCATTTTGCCCAGCAGCTCACGGTTGATTTCCCGCTGTCCTGTCAAATCAAAAATGCCGACGATACCGCACATGGTTTAATCCTGTTCAAAAAGTGAGTCGTAGACGGCTTGGTACCGCGCCACCATAGCTGGCAAAGAAAATTCTGTCATGGCCCGTTGCCGACCATGGTCGCCGTGTCCGGACATTTTGCCGGGATGTTGCAAGTAGACCAGGATTGTTTGCGCCATGGCCGCGACATCGTTGGCAGCAACCAAGGTTCCGGTGACGCCATCGACCACCAATTCGGGATTGCCGCCGACATCGGTGGCCAACACCGGCAAACCCGTCGCCATGGCTTCTAAGATGGTGTTGGAAATGCCTTCGGCTTGTGACGGTAACACGAACAAATCCAAACAGCGCAATAGTTCGGCATTATCGCTACGCTGGCCGGGCAACCAGACTTGTCCGCTAAGGTCGTGCCCGGCTAACAACTGCAAGGCCGGTTCGCGTAACGGCCCGTCGCCAATAACGAGCAGTTTCATCCGCGCCTGCAATTTTGGTTCTGCCCGTTGATAGGCTGCGATAAAGGCCTTCACCAAGGTGGTCTGGTCTTTTACACCGTGCATCCGGCCTATGGTCCCAACGACCCTATCTTGAGCGGAAAAACTTAACGGGCAACCTTTCGGCACTGGCCGACGCCCTAACCTTGGAAAAAACTTATCCGTATCGACGCCGTTGATGATGCGGGTGATTTTTTTTGGGCTGACATGAGCTTTCTCAAGCAAATAGTTTTCCAAATGCTGGGACAACGGAATGAAGCGGTCAATGCACAAGGCCAACAGCCGCCGCTCCCATTGGTATTTTTTATTGTCGCCGTCAGGGTCGAACACATCCCAGCCATGTTCGCCATGCACCCGGCGCTTGACTCCCGCTAAAACCGCCGGCAGTTGGTATTCGATGGTGGCGATGTTACGGGTATGGACGATGGCGGGTTTAAGCCGCCGCAATAATTTATAAAATCGGGCGAACGAAGGCCAATCTTGACCCTCCGCCTTGTCGATGCAGTAAACCGCCACCTCAGGGCTTAACCGTTGGCTAAAGTCGTTTCCCGGTTTCAGCGTCACAATGGCATGACGGTAGGCGGGCATGTGGTTGACCAGATTGACCAAGCCGTTTTCCAACCCGCCCATGCCTAGCCGGTAAATCAGGTGCACAACCAAGGGCTTAGCGGGCATAGTCAGGCTGCCAAAAAACCGCAAAGCTTGCGGACATTTTCCTGCCAGCTGAATTGGGCTTGGATGAAGGCGCGGTTTTGTGCTGCGGGCAAGCTGTCTTGGCTGAGCAGGTCGCCTAGCCACTCGGCCCATTGGCCGGCCTCGTCGCTAACTGACACCGCAAGGCTGGCGTCATAAGCGATGCCTTCCATTGCCGCCGACGTGGCGACCACATGTTTGCCCATCGCCATCGCTTCCAACACTTTGTTTTGTATGCCCCTAGCTATCCGAAGCGGGGCAACGGCCAGGCGGGCATAGGCGAGATAAGGCCGCACATCAGGCACCGAACCGGTCACGATGATGCTCGGATTTTCCGCCAATTTTAGGACTTCTTTGCTGGGTTTGCCGCCGACGATATAAAACTTGGCTTGCGGCAGTTGTTGCAACAACTGCGGCAACACTTGTTGGGCAAACCAGACCACAGCGTCAACATTGGCCCAATAATCCATCGCCCCAGTGAAAACCAGAACTTGGCCATAGTCGGGAAAAGGCGGTGCGAAAACATGGTCGGGCGAAAAATAACCGGTGTCCACGCCATTATTGACATGGTTGACCTTATCCGGTGCCACATCCGCCAATTGTTTGAACAAGGCGGCTTCTTGTTCGGATACAAACAGGCTAGTTTTGGCCTTACGGGCGATGTCTTGCTCAAATTCCAGCAAATAACGGGCTTCCCGTGCGTACACCCAACGGGCCAAGCCGGTTTTTTTTGCCGCATATTGCCGCCACTTGTCGGAATCGACATCGACGAAATCCACCACGCAATCTAGCGTTTCCCAAGTTTCGATGAATTGCGCCATTGCCCCGGAAAACACCAGCACTTTCTTGATGTTATGTT
>DBNZ01000052.1:1573-4844 GCA_002299495.1 Methylococcaceae bacterium UBA659 | reverse complement strand
CTCAAAGCCTGGCCGCTCAACAAACCTTGCAAGCTTTTGATTTTGGCGTGAAGCGGGTTTAAGTTTTGGTAATAGCTGCCCGCGCATAAGCCGTCGAGTTGGGCAATATATTGTCTGTCATCAGGATCATCGACAAACGTGCCTAAAAAAACCGAATAGCGTTCGGCCAGGTATTTCAAAAAATGGTAGGAGCGAATTTTATCGCCTTTGTTGGGCGGATAAGGAATGCGGTGGGCAAGGAACAGCAGGTTTTCCATGGTCATCCCAAATCTTTCGACAAGAATGGCCCGATGAATTGGCTAATCGGTAGTGGCAGGCGTTTCCACGCGGCGATAAATAATTGGTACTTAGGGTTAAGCGGGTTGAGGTCCGGCATGGTTTTAGCTTTAACCAGATGGAACTCGTAATACAAAGGCTGCGGGCTAAACCCCCAATTCTTTTTGAAGCTATACGATCCCGTGCCCAATTTGCTGCGCCCGTAATCAAATACTTTCACGCCTTTTTCGACCGCCCGGCGCATCACTTCCCAGTACATGAAATCATTGCCTTTCAGATCCCTGGCCAAATCCGTCCCGCCGCCATAGTAAGGCGACACTTCATCGCGGAAATAAAAATTCATGACGCTGGCGATCAACCGGCCTTCATGTTCAATGCTGAGCACTTCACAGTGTTCACCAAAAACCTCTTTCAAGGTTTGGAAATATTTTTTCGGGAACACCGGCGTGCCTAAATTGCGGACGCTTTCCGCATAAGCCTGGTGCAAACGCCCGACCCCGGCGTCAATATGGCTGGTCAACCCGGCCTCGATGCCTTTCCTGACCATGGCCCGTTGTTTGCGAGGAATGGCGAGCATGTTTTTTTCGACATCGGTATCTAGGTCTTTACGGAAGGTGACGTATAAATCTTTATAAGGCCAGTCCGGATTTTTGCGTTCCCGATTGCGGATTTCCAGGCTGTCCACCGCCAATTTCTCCGCCAAACGGCGTCCTTCGGCATCCAATTCGGCGTAACTCTGTGCATTGCTTGCGACTATGCCGCCGTAGACACAAAAGGCGGTGGACACCAGGTTATTGCCAAATAACAGACTGTTGACATGGACCAGCGGATAAATACCGGTGATTTTTCCGTCTTGCTCGGCAAAAAAGTAATAGCAACGATGCCCGAATACCCGCTCTATCACCGTCTTCCACCCGGACAAATGGAAAAAAGTAGATTCTGGACAATGATTTACAAACTCATCCCACAAACCGTAATCAGCGGCTTCGAGTGACTTAATCATGGCTACCCTCAAGGTGTTAAAAATACGTTGGCCATCGTATCCCAAGAAAAATCGTCCAGTAATCGACCGACCCTGGTTTCCATTTTATCGAGGTTGAGGTAGTGGCGGATGCGTGTCTTTACGCCAATACCCGCTTGACGCGGTTGATTGGCATCGATTTCCCAAGGATGGAAATAAAAAATACCCGACTGGCCCTCGTGGGCGTTCACCCGTTGCAATGCCCATTTCGAGAAAAAATAAGGGTAAAGCCGAAAAAATCCGCCACCGCCACAGGGACGGTTTGTGTTCCCCAACCGAAGGGTGGTGATGGGGATTTCCTTGAAATCCAAACCCGGCAGTGGCTGGAACACAAAACGTGGCGCGTCCGGGATACCGTATAAATCATGTTGCACCGGGTAAATGCTGGAACTATAACGGAAACCTTCTTCCTGTAGCACGCTTAACGCCCACCAGTTGTGGGCATTGATCGAATAACTAGCGGCCCGGTAGCCTTTGACTTCAACCCCTCCTAGATCTTCGAGTATTTGTTTGCTCTTGATGATGTCGGCACGGAATTGCTCCGGCGTTTGTTCGGTGACACGGGTATGGTCGTAACCATGACAGGCCAGTTCATGGCCTTCATCAACGATGCGTCTCACCAGTACAGGGTAACGTTCCGCCACCCAGCCTAACGTAAAAAATGTGGCTTTGACGCCGCGTTCAGCAAACAAATCAAGAATGCGCCCAGTATTCGCCGCCACCCGATGTGGCAGGGAATCCCATTGTTGCTTGCTGATGTAAGGTGCAAAGGCGGAAACTTGGAAATAATCCTCGACATCAACGGTCATGGCATTTTTAATGGTCACGATAGACGCCTTTAGTTAACCATAATGTTTGATGACCACATCAACGATACGCTGCGCCGCTTGCCCGTCCCAATATTCGGGGATCCGGCCAGATTTGCCGCCGGTTGCCAAGACATCATCGGCACAGGCCATTATTTTTTCAGGGTCCGTACCCACTAAAGTGTTTGTGCCTTGTTCGATAGTAATCGGGCGCTCGGTATTCTCCCGTATGGTCAGACAAGGCACACCCAACGCGGTCGTCTCCTCCTGCAAACCACCTGAGTCAGTCAGCACCAAGGTCGCCCTCTGCATAAGGCCTAACATTTGCAAATAACCCACCGGCGGCAAACAAATAATGCGGCCGGCCGCCATCATTGCTGATAAGCCTTGTTGCTCAATACGCTGGCGGGTCCGCGGATGGACGGGGAAAATGATGGGCAGTTTTTCGCTGATCTTGATTATGGCTGCCAACAGCCTATCTAACGTATCGGGATCATCGACATTAGAGGGACGGTGCAGGGTCAACAGCCCGTAATTATTTTCTGGTATCTCGGTGGCGACTGAATAGTCCGCAAGGGTTTTCTGGAACGGGATCGCCTTTTGCACATGATCCAAAAGCGTGTCTATCATGACATTTCCGACAAAGTGGATTCGGCTTGGCTCTATGCCTTCACGGATCAAATTGGCTTCGGCGCTCCGTTCGGTAGTGAACATACGATCGGAGATTTGGTCGGTTAACACCCGGTTTATTTCTTCAGGCATTTCCCTGTCCCAACTTCGCAAACCCGCTTCAACATGGATTAGGGGGATGTTTTTCTTGACGGCCACTAATCCGCAAGCGATGGTCGAATTGACATCCCCCACCACCAGCACGGCGCAGGGCTGGACTTTTTCTAAAACCGGCTCAAAGCGTAGCATAATGTTGGCGGTTTGACCGGCATGTGAACCTGAACCCACTTCCAGGTCGATATCAGGTTCGGGTATGCCCAGTTGTTCAAAAAATGAGGCTTTCATGGCATGGTCGTAGTGTTGCCCGGTATGCAGCAAATACGGCGAAAGCTTCCCTGAATGACCGTCAAGCGCCCTTATGATAGGTGCTATTTTCATAAAATTAGGCCTAGCCCCAATAACACAAAGTAGCGTTTTTTTCGTCATAAGTAATTGGAAT
>DBNZ01000052.1:0-1228 GCA_002299495.1 Methylococcaceae bacterium UBA659 | reverse complement strand
GGAATTAAAAATTTAACATCTTTATGTCCGGCATATCGATTCGGACATTCCATTTGATGGATTGAAAAATTAACTTATTTTTATTTTTGCCCTGCCCAAAACTTCATGTATATCGGCCAGCATTTTTTCTAACACGAAGATTCTTTGCTCCAAGTTACCGCCATTAACCGGCAATGAACCGGACCAATTGGCTTGGCCACCGCCATCATCTTCAAGAAACCTTTCCTCTTCAATGTCTGCAATAACTTGTTGAACCACGCCCGCATCTACAACGGGTAATTCTGAAATATAGCCAAACAATAAGATCCGGTCACATAAGGTATTTATTTTTCTTGGAATCCCCTGTGAATAATGTGCAATTAAAGGGAAAGCATCCTCGCCAAATTTTGGATTTTGTTTCCAACCCGCCTTAGCTAGACGAAAAATAATGTAATCCTTAGTCTCTTGTTCGTCGAATGGCTTGATTTGACAAGTGGCCACTATGCGTTGTTTTAATTGTTCCATTTCTGGTAAAAACAACTTTTCAAGCAACTGATTTTGTCCAACTAAAAAGGTCTGGAACAGCGGTTTTCCGGCCATTTCAAAATTAGACAGCATCCGTAGCTCTTCTAAAGCTTCATGCGATAAATTTTGCGCTTCATCAACAACCAGCAATGCTTTTTTTCCATGCATGGCTTGCTCGATAAAAAAACGCTCTAGGCCAGCCAGCAAGCTGGCTTTGTCTAGGCCTTTGAAGTTAAGTTTAAACGTTGATGAAATCGTTTTTAACAGATCCTCTGCATTGAGCTGGGATGAGACAATGACAGCCAAAACCACTTTGGATTTTTTCAACATGCCGACCAGCTGCTTTACCAGCAGGGTTTTTCCTGTTCCAGGCTTACCCGTAATGACAATGAACCCTTCCCCTTGGGTCAGGCCATAACGCATATATACCATGGCTTTTTGATGCGTGCCGCTATCGAAATAAAAGTCCGTATCGGCATTGAGCTGAAAAGGCCTTTTATTGAGTTTATAAAAATCATCGTACATGCTTAGAACCTCAAAAACAAGCTGGCGGTGGCTCGATTTTCTTGGAAAGCATTGTCAGCCTCATCTGAAGTCTGGTTTAAGTGCCGATATTCCAAACTGCCTGTAAGACGGTTTGTTATCACGCGATTCATGCCTATGGCTATGTCATACCGGTTATCAGTGGCAGAGGGGCGGTCCCTATCGATCAATTGCCAACCCG
>DBNZ01000164.1 GCA_002299495.1 Methylococcaceae bacterium UBA659 | reverse complement strand
GCGATTTCTGGCATATTGCTGTCTGCCTGCGCCAGCCAAACCGGTTGGCGGCCGACGGTCGACACCTACAACGCCCCTAATGCACATCGCCTTGAACAAGACTACGCAGAATGCGAACAATTAGCCCGGCAGGCTGCTGGCGGTACCGCCTTAGAAACCGCAAAAGGGGCGGCTATAGGGGGGCTGTTAGGTGCCGCAGGCGGTGCCGCCATTGGCGCCTTAACGGGCGGCGCCGGCACCGGGGCGGCCATTGGCGCGGCGGCCGGCGGCTTAGGCGGGGGGGCTAAGCAAGGTTTTTCGGCTGAAGACCGTTACAGAAACGCTTTCAACAATTGCATGGTTGGACGCGGGCATAGAGTGCTTCGATAACCTTCCGCCCTGTCCGCATGACTCTGTAATGGCTATCCGCTTTCGGCTATTTGGCAACTCGGTAGTGGCTAAAGGTTAGCTGATACAGATGCCCACACTTTTCCGGCAGAGCCTACCGGCGGACTGCCGGAATCTTATTGACAGGGATGTCACCCGATTACTGGTCATTTTTAACTGGACCATCACCCATTAAACCATCACCCAACCTTTTTTGGCTTACACGGCCTTTTCTTTTGGCTCCGTGGCGGCTTTTTTTGGCGATTTTTTTACCCACAAGCCATCATTGGCAAAACAGCCCCAGCCCCATTTCAACCAAGCCAACAGCGATACCGCCAACCACAACGACCAGGCCAGCATCAATAGCCTGTAAGCCAGCAGCGGCGCTGACATGACGGTCGCCACCGGCAAAATGGCTGCGCTACGATCCTGATACCAATTTAAGCTCAGCGCGGAAGATTGGTTGCCGCTGACCCGCATGTCGGGCGAGTCCAGCAAGCCTTGGGTGACCGCCCAAAACAGCACGGCCACAGCGGCCAGCGTCAACCCGGCCAAGCCGATTTGTATGCCATTGAAAAAACGGACGCCTTGGCTTTGCCGGCCGCGCCAACCCAACGCCACCAACCAAGCAATGACCACACCCGCCATCACCATCGGGACTTGGCTGAGACCGACTAAAAGCAAAAACCATTGCCAATGCCGCAATGGAGTCAACCGGACTTTGCCAAGACCCACGGCGACGATGGCGATGACGACCAAGACGCTCCAAAACAACACCGCAGGTCCCCATTTTGGTCCGAAAGCGAACAATACCCAACGGTCTTCACCAAATTGGACATTAAGCCGGGTGTTGACGCTGGCTAGACCTAAGTTGATTTCAGGGGTTTCGGTCAGGGTGGCCAGAGGGGCGGCTTCTTGCCAATGGATGGCAATGTTTTGATTGCCGGGGCTGACCGGCAAAATCAGTTGCTTGCCTTGTAGGTTGGGCGACCGTGATTGCCCGTTGATGGCCAAACTTTGCAGCACCGCCCGCTCCGGCAACACCAACACATGCTGGGTGCCTTGGGAGCTGCGTAAGTTGAAACTAAGGTCGACATCCCGGCTACGCTGGCTGGGTCTCATGCTGAGTTGGCTGCTGTCTATGGTCATGGTCTGTCCGGCGACGGCTTCGGGGCGAGTCAACGCCAACGCCACCGTTTCACTAGGCCAAGGATGCCATTCCGGCAGCCATTGCCCGTCACTGCTCAACCTCATCATGGCGATGCCTGCGGTTTCGACATGCCAAATCGGGCTAATGTCGGCCCGCCACACTTCTGTCCAGTGCTCGGCTGGCGGTGCGGTCAAGACAATTTTTTCGGTTTTTGCCAACGTCGATTGCCATTCCAAGCTATGTTGTTGAGCAGGGAGGTTGACTTCGACCCGGGCGTCTTTAACCCGTATGTTAGGGCTGGTCACCGCTTCCCCTGGCAAAAGCGGCACCTGCAACACTAACGCCGAATCCGCCGGCGACACCCGCACCACCCGGGTATGGACCCGCCAATCCAGCCCTAGGCGCAAGGTCCGCTCGACCCGGGCGAACGGCGGCAGCGCGACCGTTTCCAAGCTGGCTTTGGCTTGCTGGCGGTTATCGCCGCTACGGGTGAATTGCAATTGCTCATCCGCCCAGCCGTTTTCTTGCATGCCCAACACCGTCCATCCACTGCTGGCGACGGTCACATGCTTTGGTTTTAACGGTAACGGCAACGTAAATTTACTGAGCCTTGGGGCAAGGCCGCGCATGTCCACCCGGTGCACACCCCCGGACAAAGCCATCCACAAACCGTTGCGGTCCCGATATAACGACGTCGCAGGGACGCCGTTATCCCACACTTGGCTGGGGAACCATTGCCCATAATCGGCCGGGATCGGCACATAAACCGGGGCTTGGGCGTGGATTTCCAGTTTGATTTCCACCGCCTGTTCGGTGATCTTCAATTGCATTTGCTGGATGGCCGCGCAATCGGCAGCGCATTTGGGCGGTTCGGTTTCCGCCAAGCGTTTTTTCAATTCCGCCAACAATTCCGGACTGGGGTATGCGGCGAAAACGTTGCTGGCTGGTGCGGCCAACAGCGGCAGCAAAAGCAGCCAAAGCCAACACGATAGGGGGTATCGGAACCTAACCGAAGCAGGCAGCCATTTTTCCGCCAGGCCGAACATCAGCAAGGCCAGCAGGGTTATTAAAACCACGCGCAAAAAGTTCAATAGCATGGCCAGCGTCGGCGACAAATACCACAGCCTGAGTTCTTGCCGGGCATCTACGGAACCGTTCCAGGACAGCATCACCTTGCGCCACTGCCATTGCGGCAGGCCCGGGCCGGTTTGCACTTTGGCATTAGGGTCTATGCGTTCTAGGCCATATTTTTCTTCGACACTCGATGGATAGCTTTCACGCAGTAATCCGTCCGGTTCTGCCATGAGCGC
Source organism: Methylococcaceae bacterium UBA659 (assembly GCA_002299495.1). Lineage (GTDB taxonomy): Bacteria > Pseudomonadota > Gammaproteobacteria > Methylococcales > Methylomonadaceae > Methylovulum. The sequence continues at coordinate 1,895 of DBNZ01000164.1, read as the reverse complement.
TTTTTGGCGCATTTCGGATTTGGCCAAGCCGGCAGCACCAACACTATCGGCTTCCTCTGCATCCATCAACGTCGCTTGGTCCTGCATGGCCATTTGCGCCTCTGGCCTTACCACCGCTGGCCAAGGAATATCCAACTGCGGATACAAGCCGACGCGGACTTGTGCCACCATGAACGGCAGCGCGACCAGCACCAGAGCCAGCCAGCACAGTTGCCGGTAACGGGTCAGCACCAGACGCAGCCTGCCCTGAGGCAACACCCGCAGCAGCGCCGTAGCGGCCAGTATGTTCAGCCAGACCAGCTGCGGCGAATCTGGCTCATGCCAAATCAACACCAGTGTGACCAGCGCCAATCCGCCCCAAAAATAATTCCACAGCCGCGCCGTCGCTAAGGCCGCGATCAGCACCAGGAACAAATCCAACAAGGTCCAGCGGGCAATCCAGCTGTCCGGCACATTGTCGACGCCGCTGGCGGCCAACAAGCGCCAGCCGGGCGGCAAATTCAGTTCGGCGCGGACTTGATTAAAGGATTGCTCCCAGCCCACCGCGCTCAATGAGGCAACCGGGCCGGCCAGGCGGCTGTCGGCGTCCAGAGCCAACCGGCCTTGGCGGACTTCCACGCCTTGCTTGGCGGTGCCGGGTTCTAAGGTGATCAATTGGTGGTCTCCGTCCAGAGTGACTTTGCCGATGTGCAGGGACGGCTGTGCGTTCAGCCGCCACCCCCGCTTCATTTCGCCGCTGATCACATCGTTGACGGTGTAGCCCGCACCGTCAAAATCCAGCCAAAGTTTCCGACTCAGGCTCAGTTGGTTAGGTTCGGGTTCAGGGTCGCCGCGGCGGATGACCCTGAACGCCATCGCTTGGCCGGAGCTGATGTTATAGGCGGGTAACAGTCGCCATTCGATGGGCAAGTTGGTTTGGCTGGCATCGACCGAGTCCAGCCGTTCAATTTCCACCACCCGCAAATTGGGTTGCGCCTCAAACACCCACAACTCGCTGCGCGGCCATTTGACATCGGGCGCCATGACGGGTGCGGCGGGCAACGGCAGTTGCGGTAGGTCTTGGCCGTTGCGTGACAACAGGTCGATTTGCCAAGTCCCAGGCCGCAGTTGCACCAGCAATTGGCCGTCCGGCTCTAGGCGGGCCGGCAACGGACTGGTCAGGCTAAGCGGCACAAACTGTTCCAGCAGGACATTGGGCAGCTTGATTTCCCGCTGGTTACCCGACACTTGCAACAGCAAGCGGGTTTGCACTTGCATCGGCACGGTATCGGTGATTTTCCGGAACACTTGAACATCGAGGCTGTTCTCCACTTGCTCGGGCTTGCTTTGCCCGGTCTCGTCGGCCTTAAGCCATAACTGGCCGGCGCGGAGCGTAGGCATCGGCACGCCCTCGCCATTGACGCTAAGATCGATAAGCCCGGTGTCCTCGGGCAATTTCAAGTTGTCCGGGATAGCATTCCAGAAAAATTCGCCGTTGACCAGGAAGCTCGCCCCTAATCCACCGGATGCCTCCAACCAGACCGAGGGGACGCCGCTTTTGTCCATCACCAACGCGGGCTTGCCGTTAATGTGGACATTCTGCGGCCAATGCTTGTTGTCACCCGGCAAACTAATCCAACCCTCGCCATAGGCATGCCATAAGCTGGTAAAACCACCTTTTTGCCGCGTCAAAACCAGCCGCAATTGGCTAGGCCAGATGCAGCGTTTGTCCGCAAAGCTACGGAAATGGAACGGGCAATCCTGCTCAGGCCGCTCTTCCAGCACCCAGCCAATCCAAGGCTTTAACGGCTCCGGCACCTGGTCTAAGGCGAGCGCTTTAGCGAACAGCGCGACTGACCATAAGCTCATGAGTAGTAACATAAAAATTAAGCGCGGCATGGCGGCTCCAGGTGGCG
>DBNZ01000172.1 GCA_002299495.1 Methylococcaceae bacterium UBA659 | reverse complement strand
ATACTCGATTCCTATCGAAAAACACCGGCTATTTTTCTGGTCAATCCTAACCGGTTAATCGTGGGACTAAACAAATAATCCACTTAGGTATTTCGCTATGAAACAGGTCGAACTTTTATCTCCCGCCGGAACCATCAAAAACATGCGCTATGCCTTTGCCTTTGGCGCCGACGCCGTCTACGCCGGGCAACCGCGCTATAGCCTCAGGGTACGCAACAACGACTTTTTGAGTGACAATTTGGCAAAGGGTATTGCCGAGGCGCATCTGTTAGGCAAAAAGTTTTTTTTGGCGGCCAATGTCATCCCTCATAACGCCAAAATAAAAACGTTTATGAAAGATATTGCCCCCATCATCGCCATGCAGCCGGACGCATTGATCATGGCCGACCCTGGGCTTATCATGATGGTTAGGGAAGCGTGGCCGGACACGCCCATCCATCTGTCCGTGCAAGCCAACACCGTCAATTACGCTACGGTGAAGTTCTGGCAAAGTTTTGGTCTGGAACGGGTGATTCTGTCGCGGGAATTGTCATTGGATGAAATAGCCGAAATCCGTCAGCTTTGCCCGGATATGGAACTGGAAGTGTTTGTCCACGGCGCCTTGTGTATCGCTTATTCGGGCCGATGTTTGTTGTCAGGTTATTTTAACCACCGCGACCCCAATCAAGGCGCGTGCACCAATTCCTGCCGTTGGAAATACGACACCTTGCCCGCCCACGAAACGGCGGAGGGCGATACGGTATTGGCGGCTGGGGTGTTATCCATGAATGACCTGAGCACGGCCAGCTGCGGCGGCACCGCACGCCATCCGCTGGCGGATAACATTTATTTTTTGGAAGAGGAAGGGCGCAAAGGCGAACTGTTGCCGATCATGGAAGACGAAAATGGCACCTACATCATGAATTCAAAAGACTTGCGCGCTATCGAGCATGTCCAGCGGTTGGTCGAAATAGGGGTCGACAGCTTAAAAATAGAAGGCCGTACAAAATCCCACTACTATGTTGCGCGTACCGCGCAAACGTATCGCCAAGCGATTGATGACGCCTTAGCGGGCCGTCCGTTCCAACCTGAATTGATCGGGGTCTTAGAAAACTTGGCTAACCGAGGCTATACCGACGGTTTTTATCAACGCCACCATAGCCACGAACAGCAAAATTACATTAGCGGTTACTCAAAAAGCCATCAACAACAGTTTTGTGGTGAAATCAGGTGTTACGATTCGGATTCTGGCATGGCTTTGATCGATGTGAAAAATAAGTTTTCCGTCGGCGACCGGCTTGAGCTTATTTTGCCTGATGGAAATCAAGATATTATGGTCGAAAATATGCAAGACAAATATGGCAATGGGATGTTGGAAGCAGCGGGCGGAGGCTATGAAGTCAAGATACCCTTGCCGACAATGTCCAGCCACCACGGCTTATTAGCTCGTTATTTTGATTGAGGGATGCGACGTTTTTTATTTTTAGGTTACTTAAAAATAATTGCCTTCCGCGACAAAACTATTATAATTAGGTTGCTTTTTAATAATTGATCAACATGTCCAAGAACAAAGACACTCGGGGACGTAAACCCTTGCCTCTTGGAAAAAAGAAGCCGCCGCAGCCGACCTTAAAGATCAATGAGGCGCTTTATCCTTTCGTCAAGCTGTTAAAGCGGGAATTCAAAGCTAAGCGGGTAGATGCCGATAAGCTTGCCGCCTTGACCAGGTTGTTGCTGGAAGAAACCAATGATCCGGATATTGAAAAGTCAACCACAGGCAGCCAGGAAGATAACCTTAACGATTTGAAATAGTTAGATAAAACTAAAAAATCAACGAAAACTACAACCTGCTTGCCGCATAATAATGTTTAGTTTTTGGGGAGTTAGGTTCATGAAACACTTCAATAAAGCCTTTGATGAAATCAAGTTTTATGGATATTTCGGCTTGATCATAGTTACATTGGCTATTTACTTCATTTTTTGGGGGAATTTTTAAACACATCCCTCGGCAATTCAAACTCAAACTCAAACTCAAATGTATTTCATTTGTGGCTCTCGCAGGGTGTTTCCCGCACCCTGCATCACCGCAGACCAGATAAGTCTATGCGAGAAGTCTTAGCCTGAACGCTAAGAAAGCCGTCGCCCCTACCACAAAGCCATCACGGCCATGCTATCCACACAAAACATTAACCGTTATTGCCCAGAGGAGAGGGGCTGTTTGATTTAATCAGCACTTCCTTAGGAAACATAAGAATCGACTTGTATCCATTCGGGTTAAAGGGTTATAGAATGTCAGGGCGTTTTATAAAACACCGCCCTTTTAATTTTTCTACTTAAATTATGCGTAAACAGCCGTTTTATTTTGTTTTATGGCCGCTGTTAATGGCGGCAAAATTGGCCTTTGCCCATGCCGTGATCACGGCAGACTCATTAAAAATCGCACCTATCCATGCCGGACAAACCAGCCAGGTTTCTTTAGTTTTCAATGCTAAAGTAGAGCTCGGTTTGTCAAAATTCAATCTCGTCAAAGAAGGCGATTTGTTTGAGCCTTTGCCTGTGAAACAAGGCGGCAAAAAAGGGCAGGTTTTGATTGAAATCCCGCCCCTCACCGAAGGCGAGTATGCCATTAGCCTAAAAGTATTTGCGGCTGATGGGCATTTGACCGAGGATGTCATCCGGTTTTTTGTCATCAAATAGGGTCATCCCATAAGCACCCATCTGGAAAAATTATTTCTAGTAAAAGCCATGTCTTTTGTTTAATGGCAGGAGAAATGGCGTGTTCTGGTTTGACCCGTGGCGGCGAGGCCATCGCCGCAAGCCACCACGCAAAACAACTCTGGTCTGGCGATATCGTCATCGCACATCTGATGGCGGTTTTTTTAGCGCAGCCTCATCCCAGCTTTCTCCCTGATAAGGGGGATAAGATACATGCTACGCCGTAGGTGTTAGAATCCCCGGTACAAAATCATTTATAACAATAATTAAGTATCGCCATGCCAAACACTATAGAGATTCGTGCCCGCTTTATCGCCATCATTGTTTTATTGGCGGCGGGTGCCTGGGTATTACGGAGTTTCATGCCATTACTGGCCTGGGCGGTGGTGGTGGCTATCAGCACATGGCCGGTTTACAAACGCTTGCTGGTTTCCAAGAAGCTACACGGTAAAGTCACTTGGGGGGCGGTGGGGTTAACGTTGATTATAGGGGCGTTAATTTTATGGCCGGTTTTTTATGGCCTATTGCGGTTGTTGGACGATGCCCAGTCCTTCACCCAATTTTTAATGGATGCCAAAAAAGTGGGCATTCCGCCGCCCGATTGGTTGGCCACCGTGCCAATGATGGGGGAGTGGGTAAGACAACAGTGGATTGAGGTGCTGGGAACGCCGGAGGCGGCTAACGACACCTTGCATTGGTTGGGGACGGCCGGGGCAATGGCATACACCAAGGAATTGGCCAGCCAGTTGTTCCATCGGTTCATTGGCTTTTTGATTTTTTTGTTAATTTTGTTGTTCGTTTACCAACACGGCGATGGTTTGGCCAGGCAAGTTCAGGCCAGTAGCCGGAGAATCTTCGGCGAGGTGGGGGTGCGTTACACCTTGCATGCCGCCACCGCCATCCGGGGCACAGTCAACGGCATGATATTGGTGGGCGTAGGCAAAGGCTTGTTGATGGGCGTGGGTTATGCGGTAGTGGGTTTAAGTCATCCGGCCATATTAGGGGCGTTGACCGGCATTTTTGCGTTGATCCCTTTTGCCGCCAAACTAATCTTTGGTGCTTGCTCGCTGGTATTGCTGGCGGAGAACCAAATTCCCGAAGCCTTGGGGATTTTTATCTATGGCATGGTATTGACTTTTGTCACCGATAACTATATCAGACCCATTTTGATTGGCGGGGCGGTCAGGTTGCACTTTATCTGGACGCTGTTTGGCATTTTTGGCGGCATGGAGGCCATGGGCTTGTTGGGCTTGTTTTTGGGGCCTGCCATTTTGGCTATATTGATGTCGATTTGGCGGGACTGGTTGCGGGATACGGACAAAGTGGCCGAATAGTGAAGGCAGTTAAGCCGTCATTAATTCTGGGTTGGTGATAATTCTCGGTATTGTTAAATATGCAGGGTTTTTGATTTTTATCTAATTGAATAATAAGGATAAAAAAATATTAAAATTATCTAAAATTAACAATGCCAAATTTTTTATGTCAAAAAAACACAGGGATAAGCAATGAAAATCAAACCATCTATAGTGCTAGCCGTAAGTACGGTCTTATTGGCCGCTTGCGCCACTGACCCGTACACGGGCCAAAGCAAAATGAGCAACACCGCTAAGGGCGCTGGGCTAGGCGCGGCGGTAGGTGCGGGCGCGGGCGCGTTGTTCGGCGGCAATGACTTTAAAAACGCGGGCTTAGGCGCCTTGGCCGGCGGCGTCGTGGGCGCTGCGGTCGGTGCCTACATGGATAACCAGGAACAAGAAATGCAACAATCGTTGCAAGGAACCGGCATACAGGTGGAAAGGACGGCCGAAAACACGCTGAACTTGACTATGCCCAGCAGCATTACCTTTGGTTTTGATTCGTCAGTCCTGACCCCGCAGGCGCAAACCGCCTCGGATTCTGTCGCTAAGGTGCTGAACCAATATCCAGACACCACCATCAACATCACAGGCCATACCGACGACACCGGTTCTGACAGTTATAACCAAAAGTTGTCTGAAGAACGGGCCTTAAGCGTGTCCAATTATTTATCCCGGCACAACGTCAGCCATGCCCGTTTGACCACCCAAGGCCTGGGTGAGAGGATGCCTAAATTTCCCAATACCGATGAAGCCAACCGGGCCCAAAACCGTCGGGTGGAATTGGCGATTGTCGCTAATAACAACGCTGGGGCGCGGCAGCAACCTAATCAACAGCAGCAATACCCCCAACAGGGCTATCCACAGCCGCAGCAGTTCCAGCAGTAAAATACCAAAACAGGGGAAAAGCAACAAAACTACCCCAGCTACCCATAAGCTTTTTGTTGATGATGGGTTGGCGTTCCCCTCTGTTGCCTGACCCCGCCCGCCGGCGTTTCGTCAAGGGCCTGGCGGCCGGCTTGCTGTTAAACGCGCCGGTCTGGCCCAAATTGGGTTGTGCCGGTGACGGTTTGCAATCCGTGCCGGAATTGGCGGGAACGGAATTTGACCTGATCCTGGCCAAAACCCCGGTCAATATCACCGTCAACGGCTTGTTGCCGGCGCCCGCCCTGCGCTGGCGAGAGGGCGATACGGTCACCTTGCGGGTGAAAAATACGCTTGACGAACCCACGTCCATTCATTGGCACGGCATTTCGGCTGGAAACCGAATGACCTGCTGTTGACGCAACGGCTGAAATTGCAGCCGCGCATGGAAACAAACGCCTATGGCCGACGGGACGACGGCCGTTTGGTCAGCAGCGGGGTCTCGGATTTAGAGCTGGGAATTCGTCTGCGCTATGAGCTTGTCCGTGAATTTGCGCCTTACATAGGCGTTGAATGGGCGGCAAAATTTGGTTCGGCCGCCGATATTTTGCAAGCCTCGGGTATGCGAGCAAAGCAAACCAGTTTCGTCGCCGGCGTGCAATTTTGGTATTAGCTGGTATAAAGTGGGCAGTTGATTTTGCTGTTTCCTAACTAGCCAATAAATTTTGGAAATCAATTTTTAATAACCCGTTGAGAACCGACCATGCACCAGCAAACCCTTGAAAGTTTGGCGCATTCCCATGAGTTTGCAGTCATCAACAAAAAAGGCGAACGCCGCACAAGGTGGGTGTTGATCATTACCTTTGTCACGATGTTGCTGGAAATCGCCGCCGGCATAGTGTTTGCCTCAATGGCGTTGCTGGCGGATGGTTGGCATATGGCGACCCATGTTGCGGCATTTATAATCACTTTGATGGCTTACCGTTATTCTAGGATTCATGCAGACGATGGGACTTTCGCGTTTAGTCCAGGAAAAGTCGGGGTCTTGGGTAGTTTCGCCAGCTCTGTAGCGCTAGGTGTGGTCGCCATAATGATGCTGATAGAGTCGGGTGAGCGGTTAATCGATCCGCATAGCATCCGTTTCGACGAAGCCCTTCTGGTAGCCTGCTTCGGTCTACTCGTCAATGTCATTTGCGCCCTGTTGTTAAAAGACCCCCATGACCCCCATGACCCCCATCATCATCATGACGATAAAAATCTAAAGGCTGCGTA
>DBNZ01000137.1 GCA_002299495.1 Methylococcaceae bacterium UBA659 | reverse complement strand
GGACTTAATCAGCACTTCCTTAAAAGACGTTATGTTCTGGTGCGTACAAGCCATTAGCGTAATTAACGCGACTGCTGTTTTTACCTGAAGCGACCCCGTTATTGTCAATCAAACAGTGGACGGTTTTTAATTTTTACCTGCAAACAGACCCTTAGCATTGACCAGAGCAAACCGTATGACTACAGAAAAAAACTGTTTTGTGATTATCACCCAACCCCGTTCCGGCTCCTATTATTTTAAAAGCTTGCTAGACAGCGCGGAGGACATTGTCTGCCAAGGGGAAATTTTTAAACAAGGCGTGATAGAAATTGATGGCTATTCGAGTGCCAAATTAGGTTTGAAAAAAGGCGATATAACGGTGCGGGACTCAAAGCCTTTCGCCTTTGTCGAGCACTTGCGGAGCCTATGTACTGCCGACAAGATATTCGGCTTTAAGGCTTTTTGGCAGCACCTAACGCCACACAAGCCATTGATTAACAAAATCATACTCAACCCGGAATGGCAAAAAATCTTCCTGGTACGCAACCCCTTGCAAACTTATGCCTCATTGCTGAGGGCGAAGAAAACCCAAGTTTGGGTGCAAAAATTGGGAAAGCCGGGGCAAGCACTAGCAAGCCAAGGGCTGGTGACGGTCCATTTTGACCAACCGTCATTTGAAAAACATTGGGCCGAGTATCAGCGCGTGTGCAACAAAAACCATAAGCTGATGGCGGCGCAAGCCGGTTCGTGCTTTGAGATCGGCTATGGCGAGATGACTGACCCCGCCCGATTGGACGCCGTGCTGGCTTTTTTGGGTTCCACCGCGAATGCTCGACAATTGACCAGCGAGTATCAAAAACAATACCCTGGCGCCTTACTGGAAGGTTTTGATAATCCTGACGAATTGTTGGACTATTTGGCCAAGCAAGGGTTATTGGAGATGGTGACGCTCCAGAAGGATATTTTCGCTTAAGCCCCGCCATCAAAAACCCGCGCCAACGCCTCCAGCCTTGCCAAATCGGGCTTGTCCTGGAACACCCCGGCCATAGGCACACCCGGTCGCATGCCCCGGACGAACAAATAGCGGACGCCGCCAAAATGGGTTTCATAACGGTAACCGGGCAAGCGATTTTGCAAGTGACGGTGCAACACCAACGCATACAACCAATATTGCAGCCCGTAATTATGACAGCGCATGGTCTCGACTAAGCGGGCTTCGGAGTAATCGGGCAAGCTATTGGTTTTGTAATCCATCAGGTAATACTGCCCTTGGTAACAGCATACCAAGTCGATAAAACCGGTCAGGAAACCACGCATCGATTTCTCGCCTAATGCCTGGACGGTAGGAATGCCCGCCAGTATGTCGTTGACACGGCAGGTGGCCAATGCCGGCATGGACAAGTAAAACGGCATTTCTTTGCGGCATTCAGGCTCCGGCACATGCGCCAAACAAAAGCCTAGGGATTGGCTGGACAAAGGTGCGGTGACCACCGTTTGCAAGAGTTCGCCTAGGGCTTGTGCATCCACTTGCGCCAACCCATAACGCCGGCAAGTTTGCGGGTATAGGCTAAGTTCCATGCGCCCACATGCCAGTTCCGAGAACGGCATTTTTTCCAGCAACTCATGCACGATATTACCGCCCACCGCCCCTAGTGGTAGCCATTGCGTAGCCTGGTCCACGGTTGCCAAAGCGTCCAATGCCACCCGGCCTTCACCGCTTTTGTCGGTAGGTAGTTCCGGTTCATCGGCGACGCTTAAGGCGGATAGCGCAGTGTAACTGCTCATTTGCCAGTCCCCTTGGATGGGTCGTACAAGATGGCGGGCCGCTAACGACATCGGGATGGTTTGCCTGCGGTATTGTGCCAACGGGGCGTCATCCGTGGCCAGTAGCTGGTAACTGAAACACTCAGGATACTGAAGGCATAAATCTTGTAACTCCGTTTGTTGTGCGGGGAAACCAGCTGCCGTAAATTCAGCGCCCATAAGCCAGGCCAATGACGATTGGTTGCCGCGGTCTTTGGTGTGGACATCGGCCCAGACCAAATAACACCGGTATTGGGCGCGGGTGAGGGCCACATAGGCCATCCTGATGTCTTCGGCGAGTTCCTCGGCCAAGGCCTTCTCATGCCGTTGCGGAAAAGCCTCCGAGCCTAAGTCTGCGACCATATCGCCGTTTTCGTGACAAACCACCGTTGCCTTTTCTTTACCCAGGAAAGCGTTGCGCTGCCATAAACTCGGGCAAAAAACGATGGGGTATTCCAAACCCTTGGACCGGTGCATGGTGACAATTTGAACCGCGTCCTCATCGCTCTCCAGCCGCAATTGTTGTGATTCATTAGTGCCGGGCCGTTTGCCGGCGTTGTTTATTTCTGTCACAAACCAATCCAGGGTTTGCATCATGTTCAAATGGCCTGCGATGGCGGCCTGTTGCAGCAATTCCAATAAATGCTGGAAATTGGTCAAGCGTCGCTCGGCCAGCGGGCCTTGAGCCAAGGTCATGCTGACATTTTCCTGTGCCGAAAGACTCCGCATCATGGCCATCAGGCCGGATTTTTGCCAGCTTTGGTGGTAGCCGAAAAATCTGGAAACTCGCAGGTCCCAAGCCTCTTCATCATTAATCAAGCGGTAAAACGCCTGCCCATCCATTCCGAACCAATCCAGCGCTAGGGCTTGCCTTAACAAGCCGGAATCACCCGGATGCGCCACGGCTTGCAAAACTTTGAACAAATCTTCCGCTTCCGGGCTTAGCAATACCGATTGGGTATGGTTTAGCACCGAAGGGACGCCCGCATTCCGCAAAACGTTTTGGTATTCCCCCGCTTGCTGGTTGGTCCTGACCAATACCGCGATCTGCTTGGCGTTAATACACAAAGCACCGGGTTGCAGTCGATAACCGCCGGTCAATAGGGCGGTTATCTCTCTGGCGACGGCATTCATTATGCAGCTTTCGGCCTTCTTGTGGCCGGGTCGCCAATAACCGTTTGCGCCATCAGTTTCAGGCAATTGCCAAAGCATCATGGGGGCTAAATCTTGCCCGTTGAAGGACAAACGGCCATCTTCAAGGGTGTTTGCGGGTTGGGTTGGGGAAAAACTCAGGCCCTCCAAATAAAAGGCGTTTTCGCGCCGGAATAAGACATTGACGGCGGCGACTAAGCCCGGATGGGAACGCCAGTTTTTATCTAGGGTAAACCGGTGTTCGGCTTGGCTTTGCGCCTTCAGGTAGGCGTAAATATCGGCGCCCCGAAACTTGTATATGGCTTGCTTAGGGTCACCTATCAGATAAAGGTGGTGGCTAGGATGGGCAAACAAGGTCGCAAAAATCTCCCATTGCTCAGAGTCCGTATCTTGAAATTCGTCAATCAGCGCGACACCAAAACGGTGTTGGATATCCTGTGCCAGAACTTTGCCCCTAGCGCCCTGCAACGCTTCAACCAAGCGGCTGATCAAGCTGTCAAAAGAAAGCATATTGAGCTGTCGTAAACGCTCGTTAAGGTCTGTTCTAAGGGTTTCCAGCAAGGATAAGCGTAACTCCAAGGTCAACCGGTCAAGGGCTTTAGCCAGGGCGTCAAAAACCGCGCTTTGGATGGCCAATGATTGCAAATAAGCCTGTTTGCGGGAATCGCCGGATAAGTTACCGCGCTTGCGGAATTGGTTGCCATTCAAACCGTTATACAGCCCATCGGTGGTCAATAAAGCCAAGACAGCGGTGGCTGGCGGCATCACACACCCTGCTAGCCAGAGTTTGAAATCAGGGCATCCTGCCTCAAATTTATTGCGGAATGACGAGTTAAATGTTTTTTGCCCCCAACACAGGCTCAAGGTTTTCTCAGCCGCTTCCAATGCCTGGGCGGCAAGTTCTGCCATCGCTTTTAATGCACCGAGCGAGCGGCTTAAATCAGACCGTTGGGGATAAACCGGGATGCTGTCAGGTATCCTGTCAACGCTGGCCAACAGGGCATCCGGGGTGGCATAACTTGCCGTTATCGCCGCGACCTCCCAGGCCGTGCGCGGATAAATCTGCTGACGCCAAAAATCATCGGCACAGCCTTGGCGGATTGAATGGAGATCGTCTGTCAGTTCCAGGTCAAACAATTGGCCGCATGCCAACGCATGTTCGCGCAGAATGCGCTGGCAAAATCCATGGATGGTAAAAATTCCCGCCCTATCAAAATCCAGCAATGCCAAATCCAGGCGTTTTATGGCCAATGCCGTTTCCTCCACGGGCAACGCTTTGAACTGTTCCAACCATTGCGCCAACGTCCTGTCCACTTCGGTACTTGGATGCCGTAAGGCGCAACGGGCATCGGCCAGCCTTCCCCGAATTCGATCCTTTAGTTCCGCCGTCGCCGCTTTGGTAAAAGTGACCACCAAAAGCCGCTCTATTGGCAGCCTCATTTCAACCACAAACCTTAAGGCCAACATGGCAATGGTAAAGGTTTTACCGGTGCCAGCACTGGCTTCGATCAAATTGACACCCGGTTTTAACGTGATTTTTGTCGCATCAAATTGGCTTGGTTTCATTGGGTTCTAGCAGGCTGGCATAATAGGGGACGGGTAAGTTTTTCTCGCCTCGCTCAGAGTGCGCCAAACCTGCCTAGATCGCTGTTTGTAAACGGCTAACACCATGAATGATATTATGTTTTTTCCAACAGCGCATAATAAAACCCGTCCATATCCCTAGCTCCGGTTAGGATTTGCCGACCAAGGGGACGCGCTTCACCCCAATCGGCTAGGATGGGTATTGTTTTTGCTTCAGCATGGACCGCCAAAAATCCGGCAACCTGGCGTTCATTTTCCTGCTTTAACACCGAACACGTCGCATACAACAACCGGCCGCCTGTCGCCAACAGGGGCCAGATCGCTTCCAAAATCGCTTGTTGGGCGGCTTGCAGCGCGTCGATGTCGGCCGGTTTACGCAACAGTTTTATATCCGGATGACGGCGTATGACCCCGGTGGCCGAACAGGGCGCGTCCAATAATATGCGATCAAAAGCCCGTCCATCCCACCAACTTTGGGGATAGGCGGCATCGCCGACCACGCGCTTGGCGTCGAGTTTCAAGCGTTGCAAATTATCATCGACCCGCCGCATCCTCTGCGGGTCAATATCCACCGCGACCAGTTCCTGCAACAGCGGCTGAGTTTCTAGGATATGCGCGGTCTTTCCGCCGGGGGCCGCGCAAACATCCAACACCCGCTGTCCTGGCTGGGCATCTAGCAAACCGGCGGCCAATTGTGCGGCGCCATCTTGCACCGACACCCAACCTTCGGCAAAGGCGGGTAACTTATCGACCGGAACCGGGTTTTCGAGTGCTATCGACGACGGGCTAAAGCCCCCCGCTGTGGCGGCAATCCCTTGGTCCGCCAGCAATTGGAGATAGCGGTCCCGGTCTGTCTGGCGACTATTGACCCGCAACACCATAGGCGCTTGCCGGTTATTCTCGGCCAAAATTTGGGCAGCCTGTTCAGGCCAATCGTGCTGGATGCGATGGATCAACCATTTAGGATGGCTGGTTGCGGCACCACTATCCAATTGACAGGCTGCAACCAGGCGTTCCTGTTCGCGCAGATAGTTTCTTAGCAGTCCGTTTAACAACGGCTTGGCCCAAGTCTTTGTGCGGACGGCAGCGACGGTTTCCGAAACGGCGGCATGGCTTTTCACCCGCATAAACGCCAATTGGTACAAACCCGATAATGCCAGAGCCTTGATTTCTTGATCTTTGATGGGCTTTTCCAGCAATTGCGCCAAGATGAAATCCAGCTTATGGAATTGCCTTAAAGTGCCGAAAGTAAGGGCTTGCACAAAGGCGCGGTCTTTGGCCGAGGCCACATCCGGCAACGCGGCATCTAGGGTGGCCGTTAATGACAGACCATTGAACACCTGGGTTAACACCCGGGCGGCCACTGCTCGCGTGTTCAACCTAAGACCACCCCGTCAAGATCATGGGCGTTCAGGAAAGCTTGGGCGGACATCTGCTTACCTCCGGGTAGCTGGACTTCTTTTAGCCGCAACCTGCCATCCCCGGTAGCCACGTCTAGCTGTTTAGCCCGCACAAGAATTTTTCCGGGTTGGGAATCGACCGGCTCGGCGACCGCCTCCGCCAACCAAATCCGCAAATTTTGCCCTTGATACAACGTTTGTGCCACCGGCCAAGGGTTCAGCCCTCTCACCCTCCGGTCAAGTTCTATCGCGCTACAGCCCCAATCTAACCAGGCCTCTTGTTTAGCTAGCTTTTCCGCATAAGTCACCTGCGTGTCATCTTGCGGTGCCGCCGATAAATGCCCTTGCGCTAGTTGATGCAACACCTCGGCCAAGCCTATGGCGCCCAATTCTGCCAATTTGCCATAAACACTTTCTGCGGTATCGGTGGGTGCGATGCGGTAATGCTCTTTATGCAGCATATCCCCGGCATCGAGCTTAAGCACCATTTGCATGAGGGTGACGCCGGTTTCCTGGTCACCTGCCATAATCGCCCGCTGGATGGGGGCGGCTCCCCGCCAGCGCGGCAACAAGGAGCCATGGACGTTAATGCAGCCAAATTTAGGCGCATCCAAGATGGCCTGGGGCAAAATCACCCCATAAGCCACCACCACCATCAAGTCGGCGTTGAAAGCCGAGAACTGCTCAAGATTGGCTTGACTCTTAAAATGGGCGGGTTGCAGCACCGGTATGCCGGCAGCTTCAGCCACTTGTTTGACGGGGCTAGGTTGCACCTGTCGGCCACGGCCCGCCGGCCGGTCGGGTTGGGTGTAAACCGCGCAGACTTCATGGCCGGATGCCATCAAGTAACGCAAGCTGGGTACGGCAAACTCTGGGGTCCCGGCAAAAATAATCTTCATGGATGGACTTTTTCCTGGCGGTGGATTTTTTGCAATTTGGCCTTGATCCGTTGCCGTTTCAGCGGCGACAAATAATCGACAAACAGCTTTCCTTCCAAATGGTCAATTTCATGCTGTACGCAGACAGCCAGCAGACCCCATGCTTCAAATTCAAATTCAAGCCCCTTTTTATCCAAGGCCTTGACCCGGATATGCTCCGCCCGTTTGACTTTTTCATAAAAAGTCGGCACCGACAAACAACCTTCTTCCGATTCTTTTACGCCGTCTTTGGCTATGATTTCCGGGTTGATCAAGCACAGCGGCGCATTTTTTTCTTCGCTCACGTCAATCACGACCACCCTAAGCTGGACATTGACCTGTGTCGCCGCCAAACCCACGCCTTTGGCATGGTACATGGTTTCCAGCATGTCTTCGGCTAATTTTGTGATGCTTGGGCTCACGGTTCTCACAGGCACCGCCTTTTTCCGTAACCGTTCATCAGGAAACTCAAGAATAGTTAGAATGCTCAACAATCTCTCCACTATAATATTTAAGCGCTGGAATTCTATCTGAATTCATCTAAACTTTGAATCCAAAGCCTCTAAACCGTCAGACAACCAATTCATACCAAGGACCCACATGGTTTTTAGAACTCTCTTCGGATTGCTATTCCTGTCACTTTTTAGTAACGCCGCCTACACCGAAAGCCTACAAGTAAACCCTAACCATCCAGACCAATACAGCGTTGTCGAAGGCGACACTTTATGGGATATTTCAGGTAAATTCCTCCAACATGCTTGGCAATGGCCTGAATTGTGGCGTTATAACCGGCAGATCCACAACCCGCATCTGATCTATCCGGGTGATACCGTTTATTTTACAACTGTCAATGGTGTACCCCAACTCAGCGTCACCCGGGCGAATGGTTTTGAGCAGACTGACGGCGTTTATGGCACCAGCCCTTGTGTGCTAAAAGAGGAAGATTACGGCAAAGGCCGTGAACACTTACCGCTTACTGACGATGGCAAACTGATGCCATGTATCCGGGTCGTGCCGATGAAGAAAGCGATTGAAATGCTTCCGGCCGAACAGATCAGGGCGTTCTTGTCCTCCCCTAAAGTCGTCGGCCAGTACGACATGGAAAACGCCCCCTATGTGATTAATGTGATGGGGGAACGTCTAGTAGCCGGGGGCGGCGATCAAGTCTATGTCCGCCCAGGCCTGCCGTCAGAGCCAAAATCTTATGTGGTCTACCGTCCAGGAAAACCCTATATCCGCCCCGTAACCAAGGATATTTTGGGTTATGAGGCCGATTATCTGGCGGATGCCCGCTTAGTGCAACCAGGCGACCCCAGTACATTGGTTATTGAGAAATCAAACAGTGATATCCGTGCGGGCGACCGTTTAATGCCGGCCGGCGATGAGGAATTTACTTTACAGTATTTCCCAAGGCCGCCCGATCTGCCTTTGGCCGGCAGCATCATCAGCGTATTAAGAGGGGTTTCGCAAATAGGCCAGAATGACATTGTGGTAATAGACTTAGGTACGGTCGATGGCATAAAAATTGGCCATGAATTGGAGATTCTGCGTAAGGGCGAGGTGGTCAAAGACCCATACAGCAGGGTCAAAAACGATACCGTCAAATTGCCGGACGAACCCGCAGGAACCCTAATGGTGTTCCGCGCCTTCGAGCATGTCAGTTACGCCTTAGTCATGAAAGCCAGCCAAGCCGTCCATATTCTGGACATCGTAAGAACTCCGTAAAGTTAAGAGGGCGCTTGCAAAGCTTCGACAACCCGCTTGCTTATTGGCTGGCTCTTATTCGTGTGCCAGGCATAGGTAGCCGGACATTCCTTAGATTATTAGAGACCCACGCTCCAGAACAAGTTTTCAAGGAACCTGTTTCCGCGCTCTTGGCATTAGGGTTAAAAGAGGCCAGCTTGCCCGCCATAAAAAACCCCGATTGGGTGGCCGTTGAGCGGGACCTGGTTTGGTTAGGCCAAGCCGGGCATTATGCCATAACGATAAACTCACCAGACTACCCTCGCCAGCTTAAAGAAATTGCCGACCCCCCACCCGTCCTCTTTGTCTACGGCAACCCGAGTTTGATGGCTTCGCCTCAAATCGGGATGGTCGGTAGCCGTAACCCATCGACCATGGGCAAAGAAACCGCTTTTAATTTTGCCAAAAACTTAGCAGAATGCGGTTTTACCATCACCAGCGGCTTGGCATTGGGAATAGATGCGGCTAGCCACAGGGGGGCTTTGGCCGCGAACGGTTTTACCGTCGCCGTTGCCGGAACCGGGTTAGACCGTGTTTATCCGGCATCGCACAAAGACCTGGCAACCCAAATTATTGGCAATGGCGCCTTGGTTTCTGAGTTTCCGCTGGGTACGGTTGCTAAGGCCAACCATTTTCCCCGCCGCAACCGCATCATCAGCGGATTGAGCCAAGGCCTTCTGGTAGTTGAGGCCGCCATTCAAAGCGGCTCCTTAATCACCGCTCGTTTGGCCCTTGAACAAAACCGCGAGGTATTCGCAATTCCAGGTTCCATCCACAATCCCTTGGCCAGAGGTTGCAATGCGTTAATCCGGGAAGGGGCAAAACTGGTCGAAACAACCCAGCATATTTTTGAAGAATTACCCCCATACTTTCAACAAGATGAGAAATTTATTGCAACCGACAACCAATCAATGCTTGACCTGGAACAACAAACATTATTGAATCTGATTATGTTTGAGCCGACAAGAATTGATTATTTAGTGGCACAAACGGGATCGCCCGTTGAAGAAATTGCTTCGACTTTGTTAATTTTGGAACTGCAAGGTTACTTGGAAACCGTCCCCGGCGGTTGCTATACCCGACTAAAATAAACCTAAAGACCGCCCATGAAAGAAAATATATTCGATGTGCTAATGTACCTGTTTGAAAACTACATGGAAGAAGAA
This sequence comes from Methylococcaceae bacterium UBA659, assembly GCA_002299495.1. Lineage (GTDB taxonomy): Bacteria > Pseudomonadota > Gammaproteobacteria > Methylococcales > Methylomonadaceae > Methylovulum. The sequence continues at coordinate 2,874 of DBNZ01000137.1, read as the reverse complement.
ATTGAAATGTTACCCGACAGCGAAGCCATCAAAACTGAACTTGAAGAAGCCGGATTCGGCCCGCTTGAAGTCAACAAAGCTTTTAACTGGTTAGAATCCTTAAGCCTACAGGGCAGCATACGGCCCACCGTAACCACGGCCTTTCGGGTTTTTTGCCCGCAAGAACAGGATAAACTGGATATGGATTGCCGGAACCTTTTATTGTTCCTAGAACAAAGCAGCATACTCAGCCCGACCAACCGTGAAATTGTCATCGACCGGGCGATGGCCTTGGAAGATGACGAAATCTCACTAGAAAAACTGAAATGGATCGTCTTGATGATTCTGCTAAGCCAGCCGGATGAGGAGCTGGCTTTCTCCAGAATGGAAGACATTGTCTACGACCTGATCCCTACCTATTTACATTGATCCGGATTATGGGCGGCTTTGCCAAACCAGAAGGCCGCCCGCTTATCCAACCCTAGACTAGGGAATTGTTAACGGTTTAAATGAGCAAACATCTTGTTATTGTCGAATCACCCGCCAAAGCGAAAACCATTGAGAAATACTTGGGCAAGGACTTTCAGGTATTGGCCTCATACGGTCATGTGCGCGATCTGATACCCAAAGAAGGGGCGGTTGACCCAGAACATGACTTCGCCATGAAATACGAAGTCATCGACCGCAACCAACGCCACGTCCAAGCCATCAGCAAGGCTTTGAAAACTGCCGACAGCCTTTATTTAGCGACTGACCCTGACCGGGAAGGGGAAGCCATATCCTGGCATTTGCTGGAATTGTTACGGGAAAAAAAACTGCTCAAAGACAAGCCGGTGCATCGGGTGGTGTTCTACGAAATCACCAAACGAGCCGTCACCGAAGCCATCGCCCGTCCCGAACAACTGTCCACCAACCTGATTAATGCCCAACAGGCGCGGCGGGCGCTTGATTACCTGGTCGGTTTTAATTTGTCACCATTGTTGTGGAAAAAAATCCGTGGCGGCCTTTCGGCGGGACGTGTGCAAAGCCCGGCATTACGGATGATTGTGGAACGGGAATTGGAAATCGAAGCGTTTGTTTCACAAGAATACTGGAGCGTAGATGCGGTCTTGAACGGCCAAGAACAGGCGTTTAAGGCCAAATTGACTCACTTCGACGGTGACAAGCTGGAGCAATTCAGCATCAACAACCAGGCACTGGCTGAACAAACCAAAGCGGTCTTGTCGGATGCGGCCGACGGCCAGTTACTGGTTGCCAAGGTGGAGAAAAAGCAGCGCAAACGCAATCCGGCGCCGCCGTTCACTACCTCCACCTTACAACAAGAAGCCTCCCGAAAACTCGGCTTCACCACCAAACGCACCATGATGGTCGCCCAGCAACTTTATGAAGGCATCGACATAGGCGGTGAAACCCAAGGCCTTATCACCTACATGCGGACCGATTCGGTCAACTTATCCAATGAAGCAATAACGGAAATCCGTGAACTGATCGCCGCACAATACGGCCAAAAAGCCCTTCCCAAAGAACCGCGCAGTTACAAAACCAAGTCGAAAAACGCCCAAGAAGCCCACGAGGCCATCCGACCGACCTCTGCAAAGCTATGGCCCAACCAAATCAAAACCTATCTAAGCGACGAGCAATTCAAGCTCTATGACCTTATCTGGAAGCGGACGGTCGCCTGTCAAATGACCCATGCCACCATCAACATGATGGCGGTCGAACTCACTTGCGGCGACGGCAAACATGTTTTTAGAGCCACGGGTTCAACCATCGCCGACCCTGGTTTTATAGCCGTTTATTTGGAAGGAAAAGACGACAACGCCGAGAATGACGACCAAGAACGCCTGTTGCCTGCTTTGCAAGAGGGTCGTCCAGTGCCGTTGGACGACATCTTAATCGGCCAGCATTTTACCGAGCCGCAGCCTAGGTACGGTGAAGCCAGTTTGGTCAAGACCCTAGAGGAACACGGTATCGGCCGGCCTTCCACCTATGCCTCCATCATTTCCACTTTGCAGAACCGGGAATATGTTACCTTGGAAAGCAAGCGGTTTTATCCCACCGACGTAGGCCGTATAGTCAACAAATTCCTGACCGAACACTTTACCAAATACGTCGATTACGGCTTCACCGCCAACCTCGAAGACGACCTTGATGCCGTATCGCGGGGTGAAAAAGAATGGATACCGTTGATGCATTCATTCTGGGGCCCCTTCAGTAGCCTTATTCATGACAAAGAGGAAAGCGTCCAACGCAAAGATGTGACCCAAGAGGCCATTGACGAAAATTGCCCGGAATGTGGCAGCCAGTTGTCTATACGGCTAGGACGCAATGGCCGTTTCATTGGTTGCACCAAGTACCCTGACTGCTCCTACACACGCAACTTGGGTAATGACAACGAGCCAACGCTTGAAACGGAAATCGTTGAAGGCCGCTTATGTCCAGTATGCAATTCGCCCTTGGTGATAAAAAGCGGGCGCTATGGCAAATTCATCGGTTGTAGCGGTTACCCTAAATGCAAGCATATCGAGCCATTGGAAAAGCCTAAGGACACCGGCGTGGAATGCCCGCTATGCCATCAAGGCAGCATACTGAAACGCAAGTCCAAATCCGGGAAAGTGTTTTATTCCTGCTCAGGCTATCCAAAGTGTACCTACGCGCTATGGAATGCGCCTATTAAAGAGCGCTGCCCTTCTTGCCATTGGCCTATTTTAACGATCAAAGAGACCAAACGGCGCGGTGCGGAAAAAGTTTGCCCACAGCCGGATTGCAAATATGTCACGCCTTACGAGGGAAATCCTGAAGATGTCAATGGCATTTCGGTCTAGCCTATGGACATAGCACGCCATAGTCTAGACCAAAGGACAACCTATGGCCTGATCACATAGCCGCAAAAAA
>DBNZ01000129.1:3054-3356 GCA_002299495.1 Methylococcaceae bacterium UBA659 | reverse complement strand
TTAGGGGTGCGGAAAATAATCACCGGCCAAACCGGACGGGTTACGGGTATACCTTCCTGCTCCCTGGCTTGGGTTTGGATCAGCCGGATTTCTTCCAAACATTGGTCGAGAATGCTGGCCATGCGGGTGTGGACAATTTCTGGATCACTGCCTTCCACCAGATAAGGGCGGTACCCTAAGCCGGTGAAATAGTGCACCAGCTCATCTGCGTCAATGCGGCCTAAGATCGTCGGGTTGGCTGTTTTGTAGCCGTTCAAGTGCAAAATCGGCAACACCGCTCCATCGCGTTTGGGATTGAGGAA
>DBNZ01000129.1:0-2663 GCA_002299495.1 Methylococcaceae bacterium UBA659 | reverse complement strand
CGATTAAGTTCGGGTTGTCAAACGCCGCGCCAAAAGCATGGGACAGCGCATAGCCAAGCTCGCCGCCTTCGTGGATGGAACCCGGGGTTTCCGGGGCGACATGGCTTGGGATTCCGCCAGGAAACGAAAACTGTTTAAACAGGGCTTTCATGCCCTCTTGGTCTTGCGGGATATGCGGGTAATACTCGCTATAACTCCCATCCAACCAACTGTTGGCAACCATTGCAGGCCCCCCGTGTCCCGGTCCGCAAATTAAAATCATGTTCAAGTCATGCGCTTTGATCAACCGATTAAGATGCACGTTGATAAAATTTAGACCCGGCGCAGTCCCCCAGTGGCCTAACAGGCGCGGTTTGATATGCTCTAATTTAAGCGGCTCTTTCAACAACGGGTTGTCCAGCAAATAAATTTGTCCTACCGATAGATAATTGGCTGCCCGCCAATAGGCATCCATCCGTTCCAGCAAGTCGGCGGAAAGTCTAAATTCTCGATGGTTTAATTCCACGCTTATGTCCTCTTGGATTTAGGTCAGCCAAAGGGTAAGCCTACTTTTCCAGCAAGTCTAGCCGTCTGGCCGTCTTTTTCGTGTGCTTGGCCTGCAATGTAAAGCGCTACTGGCGCAAAAGTTTCCGCATAGGGCGAGGAATCTTAAGGCATGCCTTGGGCTCCAGTATGGGTTGACGACTTAGCCCAGGCGTCCCTCTTGCAGCTTTGCCACCAAGCCGGTGACTCTGTCCACTGTTTGCCCTAGGGTTTGGGCAAATACGGCTTGGTTGGAAACCAGCTTGACAGATTTTCTGGCGCGGGTGATGGCGGTGTAGACCAGCTCTCTGGACAACACGGCATTTCCGGTTTCCGGCAAAACCACCAGCACTTCTTCAAATTCAGACCCTTGGCTTTTATGGATGGTCATCGCGAACACCGTTTCACAGTTCGGCAAGCGGTTGGGCGGGAAGGTTTTGATGGTACCGTCGGCTCGCTGAAAAAAAACCATCAACTTGCCGCCTTGCCCGTGGTCAGGCAAACAAAGGCCGATATCGCCATTGTAAAGGTGCAAGGCGGGGCTGTTTTGTACCACTAGCACTGGTCGGCCGCTATACCAGGCGCTTGCAGGATGGATGAGTTGTTGCCGTAGCAATAGGCGTTCTACTCGCTGGTTGATGTCTACGACGCTATTTTTTCCCTGCCGGTTGGCGCAAAGGGTTTGAAACTGGCCATGGGCGGCAAAGATTTCCTGGATATCCGCCTTTTTTCCGATCAATGACAGATAAGGTTTTTGCCGTTGCGCGATATAGCTGATCGGATCCGACGCCAGCAATTGACAGGCGGTGTCACCCGTTTCTAGCAGTCGCCAAGCCTTTTCGGCTTGCCCTTGCCGGATCAGGACGGCCAGCTCCTTGATCGAGCCGCCAAACCGGTGTGATGTTTTTAACTCCACAGTCTGCGTTGGTAGGGCGGCACTTAAATCGGCCAATACGGCGCCTGATTCCACGGAGACCAACTGGTCTTTGTCGCCTAGTAAAATCAATTTTGCCTGGGGTTTTAGGGCGTCGACCAACTTGCTCATCAACGCTAAATCGACCATGGAGGCTTCATCGATCACAACCACGTCGTGGCTTAGCGGATTTTGGGCGTTATGGTGGAAGTACGGCGACGGCGGTTTCGATCCTAACAGCCGGTGCAAGGTGGTCACGGTCTCTGGAATCCGGCTCTTAATCGCCGCGCTACAAGGCAATTCCTGTTTTCGGGACACCACCGCATCTTGTAACCGCATGGCGGCTTTTCCAGTGGGCGCGGCCAGGGCGATATGCAGGCTTGGGTCTGACCGTTCCAACAAAATAGCCAGGATTTTCACCACGGTGGTGGTTTTTCCCGTCCCTGGGCCGCCAGTGATGATACAAAAAGCATGGGAAACTGCCTGTTTTGCCGCTTCACACTGCCAATCCACGGATTCTTTGTCAGCGCCAAAATAACGTGCTAACACATCCTGGACATCATCACGGCCCTGAGGCCATGACAGCATGGTTTTGATTTGCCCGGCTAGGCGGTGCTCGTAATGCCAATAGCGGTGCAGGTAAAGGCGGTCACCTTCCACCACCAAAGGCATGGTCTTGATGTCCTCTAAGCCGTCCGCTGCTATGGCCAAACCCGAAGCCAGCATCAGCGCCCTGCCTTCATCATCTAGCCTGATGCAGTTATGGCCTTGGCTTTGCTGGTTCGCCAATAACTCCACCCAGCGCTGAAACAATGGTTTTTGCGCGGCGGGCAGGTTTGCCCGTTGGGCTAAAAAATGGCTTAATGCGGTATCGAGTGCGGTGAAATTGGATTCTTGGCTATGCATAGGGCGAGTCCGCTTTTGAAAAAATGGGTGTGGAATGGCTTTATGGGCAACAGCCCTAGTCGTTGTTTAAGGCCTACGCGCAGCGTATACTCGAGCGTTTTTTTGGGCTAGCGTCAGGCATTGCCTTTGCTTAAGGAACTGCTGATTAAATCAAAAAAGCGCCCTCTCCCTGGGGGCATGGGTATCTACATAAGTTTTATAGCACGTCATTCCGGCAGAGCCTGCCCCGGCATGGATTGCCGGGGGATGCCGGAATGACGATGTTTCAGGATTTGTGTAGATACCCATGCTGGGGGAGAGGGACTTAATCAGCACTTCCTTA
>DBNZ01000099.1:21988-23752 GCA_002299495.1 Methylococcaceae bacterium UBA659 | reverse complement strand
TTTCAGTCTTACCTGGGCGCGGTTCATCATCGAGTCCGGCAAATCCTTTTTCCGTAAACCGCTTTCGCCATTTGCCGACACCCGGAATCGAACCGCCTAATGTCGTGGCAACCTCTTGATTTTGCTTTCCTGTCGCGCACTCTAACAGGCGACGCTCGGCACTAGGGCTGCGGACTATTTTTTCGAGCTGTGGTTTTTGTTCGGGGGCAGTATTGTTTCTGCAATTAAACACTAGGTCGTAGGTTGGGGTGAGTGGATTTGTTTCCCACCCAACCTGCGCTCTAAATCGGAGGCAATGCACAACACTGTCATTGGCTTGCTGATCAACGAAGTCGAATTTGACTTAGATATTCATGCCAAATTACAGGTTGGGCCCACTACCTTTTGGCATTCCATCCAACCATCATTCCGCCGTGGCCGGGTCGATGACGCCTTTAATTTTCGCAATGCTATTGGCCGGGAAACCGCCTTGTTCGGCATGTGCGCGGATGCTGGTTTCGTCTGGGGCGATGTAGATGCAATACACCTTGTCGCCGGTGACATAGCTTTGCAGCCATTGGATTTGCGGTCCCATGCCCCGTAACACGGCGCAGGACTTTTGCGAGATGGTTTTAAGTTCTTCGGCGGTTAAGTTACCGGCGCCGGGGATTTCGCGTTCGATCAGGTATTTTGGCATGGTGTTCTCCTGTTGATATGACGGGTCGTATTGGTGGTGGTTAAAAAACTAGGCTTTGAAATAATCGCCTAGTAGGGTGTCGCCGCATTGCTTCAGCGGTGCTGAAGAGTGCTCGATTTTCATCCTTAGCCACGCCCCTGGCTAGGCGTTGGTCAATAAATCCGCTAGGTTTTGTTTTGCCAGGTTTCCGGATAATGGTTAATAAAAACCCAAGGTGGCTGATTTTTTTAGGCCGTCGGTTTTGATTATAGCTTTATTTTGCAAGAAAAAACCCCTAAGATATGCCAGATTTTAGTAGGCTTTGTTGGGTCGTGGGTGGTTACAAAACCAAAGCCAATAACGAAAACTGGGCGTTGTCGTTTTTCACTCAAGCTAAGGATTATGCCCTTTGGCAAATAACGATTTCAATTTCTTTTAGGTGAACATCATGGCTACCCAAACAGAACAGGATAAAAACCAGCCGGTCTTGCAAAGAGTCGGCAGACGTAGGTTTGTAAAGCAGTTAGGGGCAATCCCGCCTGTTGTCTTAACCCTATCCAGCCGCCCGGCGTGGGCCGTTGCTTGCTATTCTGTGCAAATGTCTGGAAATCAATCTCCCGCACATGCACATGCTTTTCAATGCGAACTCGGGCAATCTCCCACTCGTTGGCTCAGCAACTCCGCGTGGCCATCCAGCGCCTATTTTGGCAGCCCTCCCCTTTTACCCGCTACTCCTGATCTGTCATGCAGTGGCTACAATTATACAGGCGGTACTCTTTTTTCTGCGGTCTTTGCCGGCGCCTCGGCTGAACCCATGAGCAAATTATTGGCTTGCGATATAGCCAGTCCTGAATCCCATTTTATTGCCGCCTACCTGAATTCTTTGGCAAATCCAGGCGTCTATGTGTTGACCACCGCGCAAGTGATCAGCTTATACTCAAATCCAATCTATCCCCCTGGATACGCCAGCGTTACTGCATTTTTAGCCAGCACTTGGCAGTGATGCCCTGCCAATTGCACCCTGTCACCGCATTCGTCAGCCTCCCCAAAACCACCCATTGCCGATTTTGGGAATACGATGCCGTTATTTACAGCTCCTTGGCCGGCGA
>DBNZ01000099.1:3797-21617 GCA_002299495.1 Methylococcaceae bacterium UBA659 | reverse complement strand
GTTGCGGTATCGGGCAATTGGCTGAAAGTTTATCCACCCTGATCGACTGGCCCGCAGGCGTTGACCCTAACCAGGCGTTGGAAGATTTGTTGGTCGCTTACCAGGAACTGTCCTTAGTGACCATAGACAATACGCCAACTGCGTGAAATTGGCAGTAATACCCCTTCAGCAATTAGTGTCCATGCTCAAGAACGGCGGCCTAGGCCTAAAAATAGGCCCGTTCCATGTTCGGCTGAACTCGCCGGTCGCGGCAGTTGCCCAGCACATGCGGCTTCATTACGGCCATTATAATTGCTTGGACAGGCAGGACTTCGTTGACTTCGATATCCGCTTATCCGCACCCAGCCTTTGGCGGCGTTACCTGCGGCCACAAGTGCAATTCTCGTTCGAGGGTTATGTCCCGTTCAAACCCTTGCCCTTCGTCCAAGCTGCCGCTTTTTTTGAGTGGGGCTTAAACTGGTGTATCGCCAGCCATGCCCACCACTATTTGATCATCCATGCCGCCGTGGTCGAGCGCGGCGGTTGCGGCTTGCTGTTTGCCGGTAGTCCGGGCAGCGGCAAAAGCACCTTGTGCGCGGCTTTGGTCGGCAGGGGTTGGCGGCTGTTGTCCGATGAGATGGCCTTGCTGTCGCTGGACGATGGTCGGGTGTATCCGCTGCCACGCCCGATTAGCTTAAAAAACCAATCATTGGACGTGATCCGAGTATTCTGCCCAGATGCGGTGATAGGTTCCGTGGTCAATGACACCAGCAAAGGCACGGTAGGCCATCTGCGCCCGCCCGACGCCAGCATCGACCAGGCTGATGTGCCGGTGCCAATCCGCCATGTCATTTTCCCCAAATACCTGGCCGGATCAGCCACGGAACTGACCGCCTTAAGCAAAGGCCGTGGCTTGATGGCATTGGCGGACAACAGCTTTAACTATTCCACCTTGGGTGTGCTGGGTTTTAACGCCGCAGGTGACTTGTGCGCTGGCGCCGATTGCCATGAATTCCGCTACAGCCAGTTAGAAGAAGCGTTAGCCTTGTTTGCGGGGCTGTGTTCATGAAAAAAACCGGCCAATGCCTGCTGGCGGCGGTGTTCGCTGAACCGGAGTCGGCGTTGGCACTCGACTTGCCGCAATGGAGTTTGCTGATTTCCCAAGCCCGACGCGCCAACGTGCTGGCCCGTTTGGGATTTTTGTTGCAGGCATCGGGGACTTACGATGGCATCCCGGTTAAACCCAAGCAACATTTAGCATCGGCTTTAGTCTTTGCCGACCGCTTTGGTGTGGCATTGCATTATGAACTCAGCTGTATCGGCGCCGCATTTAACACCTTGGATTGGCCTTTAGTCTGTTTGAAAGGCTCCGCCTATGCCGTGGCGGGCAACCGCGCCGGGCTAGGTCGGCAGTTTTCGGATGTCGATATCCTGGTGCCGGAAGCCAGTTTGCCGGAGGTGGAAGCCGCTTTGATTAAAGCCGGTTGGATGACCACCACGCTCGATCCCTACGACCAACGCTATTATCGGCAGTGGATGCACGAAATCCCGCCCATGCGCAACCTGCGTCGGCAAACGACTATCGACGTGCACCACAATATCTTGCCTAAAACCGCCCAATGCTGCCCCGATGCCAGCAAGCTTTTGGCCCACATCGTGCCAGTGCCGGGTACGGATTATTGGGTTCTAGCGCCGGAAGACCGGGTTTTGCACAGCGCCGCGCATTTGTTTTACGGCGGCGAATGGGATAATGGTTTCCGTGACTTATCTGACTTGGATTTGTTGCTCAGGGAGTTTTCGGTTGAGCCGGATTTTTGGCTGAAATTGCCGCAACGGGCGGTCGAATTAAAGCAAGAAACCCCTTTGTATTATTTGCTCAGGTATACGTCTAACATGTTGAAAACCCCCATTCCCGAAGCTGTTATGGAAGCCTCGCAAGCTTATGCGCCTTCAATAATCAAGGCCCGTGCAATGGATGGGTTATTCATGAAGGTGTTGTTGCCCAACCATCCCAGTTGCCATGACGCTAGCCGGCAGTTCGCCTGTTTTTTGTTGCATATCCGATCACACTGGTTGCGTATGCCTTTTTACCTGTTACTGCCCCATCTGGCCCGAAAGGCTTGGCACCAGCTGTTTCCTGGTTGAAAAGGCTGTCCCAGTTTCTTCGTAGGCGATTTTTGCCTATGATAGATGCTTTGTAATTTTGTTGGACGCCATAATTTATTGGGTATTGGTTAAAATTTGGCTGTGTTACGGTAGGAGTGCTGCCATACTTAAACCGTTCGAATCCGAACACCAGTAGTTATTTTCAGAGAACAATTTTGAAATTCGCCTGGAATCAAATCAAAGCCTATACTAACCGCCAGAAGCACGGTGTAGACTTTGACGAAGCGGCTACTGTGTTTGGTGATCCCTTGGCGGGTACCTTTCCCGATTTCGATCACTCCGTTGGAGAATCTCACTTGATTACCGTTGGTGTCTCATGCGCCGGACGATTGCTGGTAGTCGCCCACACCGAAAGCCTTGGTGAAATCGGTATTATCAGTGCTAGACCTGCCACTACCCATGAGAGAAAAGCTTATGAACACTGAAGAATCCCAAGACGAACTAAGACCTGAATACGATTTCGATTTTTCCACAGCCGTGCGGGGCAAATATTATCGCCAGTACCTTGAAAGCTCCAATGTAGTTGTTCTCGACCCTGATGTTGCCGCCGCCTTTCATAACTCGGCGGCTGTTAATCAGGCACTTCGGGCAATGTTGCACAAGCCAATCAAACAGCCAGATTAACTAGGCATTCCGACCACTTTACCAGCTAAATCGGTTGCCGATTCAAGAATAAACAAAGACTTAAGGCGGTTAGAGTCGCTGGCGTTTATGGCAGAGTTATTTAATCAATCTAGTCGCCCCATGAAAATCCTCACCTTTACCACTTTATACCCGAATCACATCCAACCAAGGCACGGCATTTTTGTTGAGCAGCGTTTAAGGCATTTGTTGCAACAGCAACCCGTCACCGCGAAGGTGGTTGCCCCGGTGCCGTGGTTTCCGTTCAAGTCCGAACGCTTCGGGGCTTATTCCGACTATGCCCGTATTGCCGTGCAAGAACAACGTCATGGCATAGAGGTATACCACCCCCGCTACCTTGTTATCCCCAAAATCGGGATGACGGTTTCCCCATTGTTATTGGCAATGGCTTGTTTGCCGTTTTTAAAAAAATTGATCGCCGATGGCTACGATTTTGATGTCTTGGACGCGCATTATTTTTATCCCGACGGCGTGGCGGCAGCTTGGTTGGCAAAAAAGCTGGGAAAGCCTTTGGTGATTACGGCTAGGGGGACTGACATTCACTTAATCCCGCAGTATAAGTTGCCAAGGAAAATGATTTTATGGGGGGCATCTAAAGCAAATAGGGTGGTTTCGGTATGTGATGCTTTAAGGGATGAAATGATCAGGCTAGGGGTAAGTCCAGAAAAAATCATCACCCTACGGAACGGCGTGGACTTACAGATGTTTTGCTTGAAAGATAAGTCGGTTATCCGAAGAGAGCTAGGCTTGAATAAGCCGACATTATTGTCTGTTGGCCATCTTATTGAGCTTAAAGGCCATCACTTGGTGATAGAGGCTCTGCTGCAATTACCCGATTTTGAATGCTTGATTGTTGGAAGTGGCGAGGAAAGCCCATCACTTCGGCGACAAGCCGAAGCCGCAGGCTTAAGCAAAAGAGTTCGTTTCTTAGGCACATTAACCCAGCAACAACTGGCCGAAATTTACAATGCCGCCGACGCCTTGGTGTTGGCCTCTAGCCGCGAAGGTTGGGCGAACGTGTTGCTGGAAGCAATGGCTTGCGGCACACCGGTAGTGGCGACGGCGATTTGGGGAACCCCCGAAGTGGTGCGTTCGCCTGAAGCGGGGGTTTTAGTCAACGCACGCTCCGCCGACGGCATCGCCCAAGGCGTGAAAGCTTTATTTGCAAACTACCCAGACCGTCAAGCGACCCGCCGTTATGCCGAGAAGTTTTCCTGGGATGAAACGGTGGCCGGGGTTTATGATGCACTGACAAAAAGTCTAGTAAACTGATCATATCTAACCCTTATTTCCCATGAAAATTCTTCATATCCTAGACCATTCAATACCCTTGCACAGTGGTTACACTTTCCGCACCAAAGCTATTTTGGAACAACAGCGTAAACTTGGTTTTGAAACTTGCCACCTGACTTCAGCCAAGCACACGTTGACTTCAACTCCCGTGGAAGAGGTGGACGGGCTGGTTTTTTATCGCACCACGCAACCACACGGCTTGATAAGCAAGCTTCCAGTGCTGGGCCAATGGGCGGTAGTGGATTCACTGGCAAAACGATTGGACGAAATTATTCCTAAGATCAAGCCAGACGTTTTGCATGCACATTCCCCCGCATTGAATGGCTGGGCTGCGCTGAGGGCGGCCAGAAAACACCGTTTGCCGCTAGTCTATGAATGCCGTGCTTTTTGGGAAGATGCGGCGGTGGATCATGGCACTACCACTGCGGGCAGTGTGCGTTATCGGCTGACAAAATGGTTGGAAACCATGGTCTTTAAACAAGCCCATGCCATAACCACCATTTGCCATGGCCTGCGCTCGGACATTATTTCCCGTGGCCTACGGGAGGATAAAATCACAGTCATCCCGAATGCGGTTGACATCGACAAATTCAGTTTTGGTGCTGATGCTGATGCTGTGCTAAGACAGCAATTGGGTTTGGATAATTGTGTGGTATTGGGTTTTATCGGCTCTTTTTATGCCTATGAAGGCTTGCTGCTGCTGTTGGAGGCGTTGCCGAAAATGATCGCCGAAAAGCCTCAAACCCGCCTGCTGTTGGTCGGTGGCGGCCCGCAAGAAACGGCGGTCAAACAAAAAATAGCGGCGCTTGGTTTGGAAAATCAGGTCAAGTGGGTAGGCCGGGTACCTCACGATCAAGTCCAAGCCTATTACAACCAAGTCGACATTTTCGTCTATCCAAGATTGTCCATGCGGTTAACCGAATTGGTGACGCCGTTAAAACCCTTGGAAGCCATGGCGCAGGGGCGTTTAGTGGTGGCTTCTGATGTGGGCGGCCACCGTGAATTGATCAAGGACGGACATAATGGCCGATTGTTTCAAGCCGGTAATGCCACAGATTTAGCCGATACCGTTCTAAACCTGTTGGACAACCCGGCACAATGGCCAGAATTACGCCGGGCAGGGCGGCAATTTGTGGAGCAAGAGCGCAATTGGGTAAAAAGTGTCGGCCACTATCAAGGCATTTATAATCAATTGCTTAATTCTTAGGGAAAGCACATGAAAGTGACAGTATTCGGTTCCGGCTATGTCGGTTTGGTGACGGGCGTTTGTTTGGCCGAGGTCGGCAATGATGTGTTGTGCATTGATGTCGATGAGAACAAAATTGCTAACTTAAAAAACGGCGTCATCCCTATCTACGAGCCGGGCCTAGAAGAATTGGTGAAAAAAAACCAACAAGCCGGGCATTTAAAATTCACCACCGATGTCAAGGCAGCCGTCAAGCACGGCATATTCCAATTTATCGCCGTCGGTACGCCGCCGGATGAAGATGGCGCGGCGGATTTACAGTACGTCTTGGCGGTGGCCAAATCGATTGCCGAAAATATGGCGGATTACCGGATCATCGTCAACAAATCGACCGTACCCGTGGGCACGGCGGATAAAGTGCGGGACGTGGCGCTTGACGTTTTTCGGCAACGCGGGGTCAACATAGACTTTGACGTGGTCTCCAACCCGGAATTCTTGAAAGAAGGCGCTGCGATCAACGACTTCATGAAACCCGACCGCATTATTGTCGGCACGGACAATCCTAGAACCGCCGAGTTATTAAAGATTTTGTACGCACCGTTTAACCGTAGCCATGATCGGATCATCACCATGGATGTGCGGTCGGCGGAGCTGACCAAATATGCCGCCAATGCCATGTTAGCGACAAAAATAAGTTTTATGAACGAGTTGGCCAACTTGGCGGAATTGCTGGGTGCCGACATCGAACAAGTCCGCAACGGCATAGGCTCTGATACCCGCATCGGGTATTCTTTCATTTATCCTGGCTGCGGCTATGGCGGTTCTTGTTTTCCCAAAGATGTCAAGGCCTTGGTGCGCACGGCTAAACAAGCGGGTTATCAAGCGGAATTGCTTAGCGCGGTGGAAAATGTCAACAATCGGCAAAAACAGGTGTTGATAAAGAAAATCATGCGGCATTACCACGATAACGTTCAGGGCAAAACCTTTGCCTTGTGGGGGCTGTCATTCAAACCGAAAACCGATGATATGCGCGAGGCGCCCAGCCGTGTCGTATTGGAGGCGTTGATTGCCGCCGGCGCTAGGATCCAAGCCTATGACCCTGAGGCCATGCACGAAGCCAGGCGGATTTATGGCGACACCCCGGGGTTGTTGCTGATGGAAACGGCGGAAGCCGCATTAGTCGACGCCGACGCCCTGATTGTAGTGACAGAATGGAAAACCTTTTGGAGTCCGGATTTTGAATTGATCAAATCATCGATGAAAGACGCCATCATTTTTGATGGCCGGAATCTATACAACCCCCGTTTGTTGCAAAATATAGGCATCACTTATTACGGGATTGGACGTATGCAATAAGCTTGGGCTAAAAGGCCATGACGGAAATCCCGTTGTCGATTAAAATGCCATGATTTTGGTTTTCAACCGGAACTTGCAAACGTAAACAGTCGCCCATGACCAAATTTATATTCATCACCGGCGGTGTCGTGTCATCCTTAGGGAAAGGTATTGCCGCCTCTTCATTGGCGGCTATCTTGGAAGCCCGCGGCTTGAAGGTCACCATGACCAAGCTGGACCCCTACATCAACCTGGATCCCGGCACCATGAGTCCGTTCCAGCACGGCGAAGTGTTTGTCACCGAAGACGGCGCCGAAACCGATTTAGACTTGGGCCATTATGAGCGGTTTTTGAAAACCACGATGACCAAGAAAAACAACTTCACCACCGGCCAGGTCTACGACAGCGTTCTGCGCCGGGAACGTAAAGGCGAATATCTAGGCGCTACCGTGCAGGTTATCCCGCATATCACCGATGAAATCAAGAACCGCATTTACCAGAGCGCCGAAGGCAAGGATATTGCGCTCATCGAGGTCGGCGGCACGGTGGGCGACATCGAATCGCTGCCGTTTTTAGAAGCGATCCGGCAGATGCGTTTTGAGTTGGGTGTGGACCGGTCATTGTTCATCCACTTAACCTTAGTCCCCTATATCCGCTCTGCGGGTGAAATCAAAACCAAGCCCACCCAACATTCGGTCAAAGAACTGCGTAGCATCGGTATCCAACCGGATATTTTAATGTGCCGTTCGGAACAGCCGATTCCCACGAGCGAGCGGCGCAAAATAGCCTTGTTCACCAACGTCGAGGAAAAGGCGGTGATTTCCGCCGTAGACGCCGATTCCATTTACCGCATTCCCATACTCCTGCATGAACAAGGCCTAGACGACATCGTGGTCAAGCGGTTACGATTGGACGTCCCTCCTGCCGACTTGAGTGCATGGCATACGGTCTTAGAAGCCATGCAAGCCCCTGGGCAGGAAGTCAATATCGCCATCGTCGGCAAATATGTCGACCATTCCGATGCCTACAAATCATTGAACGAAGCGTTAATCCACGCTGGCATTAAAACCAAGACTAAAGTCAAAATCAATTATATCGACTCGGAAATCATTGAAGACGAAGGCGTAGGCCGCTTGAAACAGGCCGACGCCATTTTGGTGCCGGGCGGCTTTGGCGAACGCGGCGTGGAAGGAAAAATTTCCACCGTCCGCTACGCCCGCGAAAACAACATACCCTACCTGGGCATTTGTCTTGGGATGCAGGCCGCCGTGATTGAATTTGCCCGCGATGTCGCAGGCTTAGAGGGCGCACACAGCACCGAATTCTTGCCCAATGCCCTGCACCCGGTGATTGGCTTAATCACCGAATGGATGGATGATGGCGGCCAATTGGAAACCCGCGATGAGCAATCCAATTTGGGTGGCACTATGCGGTTAGGGGCGCAGCAATGCCGTTTGCAAACGAATTCCTTAGCCTTCCAGTTGTACCAAAAAGATGTGATTTCCGAGCGCCACCGCCACCGTTACGAATTCAACAACCGCTATTTTGATCGCCTAGAGCAGGCGGGAATGCGTTTTTCGGGTAAGTCGATTGATGGCCGTTTGGTGGAAGTGGTTGAAATACCTAGCCATCCCTGGTTTTTGGCATGCCAATTCCATCCCGAATTTACTTCTACGCCCAGGAAAGGGCATCCGCTGTTTTCGGGATTTGTCAGCGCCGCCGCGCAGCATAAAAACCATAGCGGCGGCGCTTAAATACGTTGAAGAGGGCAGTTATGACGAAAATTACCGAATTGTCGCAGTTGGATTTAAATCAAACCTACAGTTATGCCGATTATCTGACTTGGCGCTTAACAGAGACTGTCGAGCTGATTAAAGGCAAAATCATGTTGATGTCGCCTGCGCCGAATGTGGGGCATCAACGGATTGAAAGAAACTTAATTATCGACATCGGAACACATTTAAAAAACCAGCGTTGCCAGGTATTTCCCGCGCCCTTTGATGTCCGCTTATACGACCGCAAAAAGTCGATGCTAAATAATCAAGATATTTATACCGTAGTCCAGCCCGATTTATGCGTGGTTTGCAACCCTGAATTGCTCGATCAACAAGGCTGTAACGGCGCGCCGGATTGGATTATTGAAATCTTGTCCAAGGGCAACTCGAAACGGGAAATGCAGATTAAGTTCCAGCTTTATCAAGAAAGCGGCGTGCAAGAATATTGGCTGGTTTATCCAGAACAAGAAGCCATCCACCAATTTGTCCTAGACGACGGACGCTATCAACTGAAAAACATGTACGCCGAAGACGATCAGGCTATCCCATCGCTGTTTCCTGATTTAGCGATTGATTTAACAGAACTTTTTGAACACCCTGTGGCAGACTGAGCGTCCCACGCAAGCAATTTTTTTAATTTCAAGAGAACCTCCATGCAATTATGCGGCTTTGAAATCGGCCTGAACCAACCTTTGTTTTTAATCGCAGGTCCCTGCGTCATCGAAAGCGAACAGCTGGCGCTGGATACGGCGGGTTATTTGAAGGAATTGACTGCGGCATTAAATGTCCCGTTTATCTATAAATCTTCGTTTGACAAGGCCAACCGTTCCTCGCACGAAAGTTTCAGGGGGCTGGGCATCGAAACCGGCTTGACCATTCTGGAAAAAGTCAGGCAACAAATCGGCGTGCCGGTATTGACTGACGTGCACGAAGACACGCCATTAGCGGAAGTGGCCGCCGTGGTCGATGTCATGCAAACCCCGGCGTTTCTGTGCCGGCAGACCAATTTTATTCAAGCCGTTGCCGCGTTAGGGAAACCGGTCAATATCAAAAAAGGCCAATTCTTGGCGCCTTGGGATATGGCCAATGTGGCCAATAAAGCTAAGGCGACGGGGAACCAGCAAATCATGGTGTGCGAACGCGGGGTCTCGTTCGGCTATAACAACTTGGTGTCGGACATGCGTGCCTTGGCGGTGATGCGCGATACCGAATGCCCGGTGGTGTTTGATGCCACCCATTCGGTGCAATTGCCGGGCGGCCAGGGCAGTTGTTCCGGCGGTCAGCGCGAATTCGTGCCGGTGTTGGCGCGGGCGGCGGTGGCGGTTGGTATCGCCGGGTTGTTCATGGAAACCCATCCGAATCCCGCCGAAGCAAAAAGCGACGGCCCCAATTCCTGGCCCATGCACCGGATGCGGGAATTGTTGGAAACTCTGCTGATGTTGGACCAGGCGGTCAAAAGCCAGCCCTTGATTGAAACGACTTTGTAGCTTGGGTTTACCTAGGGCATAAAAGCGCTAGCGTAACCCAACACAGTATCATCGAGTGTTCTTAAGAGGACTCCTATGCCTATTATCACCAACTTATCGCAACTGGATTTAAACGGCAGTTACAGCTACGCCGATTATCTGACGTGGCAATTTGATGAAACCGTGGAGTTGATTAAGGGCAAGATTTCATTGATGTGCCCCGGCCCGAATGTTAAACATCAGCGGTTATCGATGCAGATGAGTGGTCGTCTGTTTAATTATTTTCAACAGAAACCTTGCCAGGTTTTCGCGGCCCCATTCGATGTGCGTTTATATGACCGTAAAAAATCGCTGTTCGTTAACGAAGACGTGACTACCGTGGTTCAACCGGACATTTGCGTGATTTGCGACCCGAATAAATTGGATGAGCAAGGCTGCAACGGCGCACCGGATTGGATCATCGAAATCTTATCGAAAGGCAATTCCAAGAAAGAAGTCAAAACAAAACACGCGCTGTATGCTGAAAGTGGGGTGCTAGAATATTGGCTGGTGTTCCCTTACGAAGAAGTGATCAGCCAATTCGTGTTGGATGATGAAACCGGGCAATACCAGCTAGCCAACAGCTATGCCGGTGACGATGTTGCCGCGCCGTATCTGTTTCCCGATTTGGCGATTGATTTGGCCGAGTTATTTAAAGAAGGTTGACCTATAGAGATTACCTGTTAGTCAACGTTTATTAACAATTTCAAAGAATTAATTCCATATGGGCAAAGCTAGCCGCAAAAAACATCAGCAACGCTTGCAAAAAGCCACGCTACAAAAATATGGACAGGTCAAATTATCCGATGCCATCGCCCATATCATCGAACCGTTCGATAGCGATGAACTGGACTTCGATAGTTATAACAATCTGATAACCCTGGCGGTGACCGCTTGGAACATTGCCTTGTCGACGAATCTTGAAGACCGCAAGGAAAAACTATTGTCGGCGTTGACGGCTTTGCCCGATTTTACTCAGAACTTCGAGCGCGATTTAATGGCGATTTCAACAGTCCCCATTCCCGGCCAAGAGCCGCCCGATTCGATAGTCATGCTGCATGTTTTGGCGGAATTGATGAAGCGCAAGGACGATTTGTATCCCAATGACGACCGCCACATTGTCGATTTTTCTTTAACGCCTACCGTTAAAGGCTATCACTTGAAAATCAAATCATTAATACCGAAACGTTTGGATGATTAAACCTTAAAACCGAATTGAAAAGATTTTTTAACCCCGGATGCGGCTAAGCCGCATCCGTCATAATCACCCTTGGAGCCATCAAAACATGAGCAAAATCGTAGACATCAAAGCCAGAGAAATTTTAGACTCCCGCGGCAATCCGACTTTAGAAGCCGAAGTCGTTTTGGAATCCGGCGCAGTGGGTAGCGCGATGGTGCCATCGGGCGCCTCCACCGGCGAACGCGAGGCGATCGAATTGCGCGACGGCGACAAAACCCGTTACTTGGGCAAGGGCGTGTTGAACGCCGTCGCTAACGTCAACCGCGAAATCCGCGATCACCTAATCGGTATGGAAGCCACCGATCAAACCGCCATAGACCACAGAATGATAGCCTTGGACGGCACCGACAACAAAGCCCGTTTGGGCGCTAACGCTATCCTTTCGGTTTCCATGGCCGTCGCCCATGCTAGCGCCAAGGAAGCCGGTGTGCCTTTGTATCAATACCTGAACAAATCCGGCGAATTTGTCATGCCGGTGCCGATGATGAACATCATCAACGGCGGTTCCCATGCCGACAACAGCGTCGATTTGCAAGAGTTCATGATCCTTCCGGTAGGTGCGCCGACTTTCCGCGAAGCCATCCGTTACGGCGCCGAAGTATTCCATAACTTGGCCAAGGTATTGAAAGCCAAAGGCTTAGCGACCACGGTTGGCGACGAAGGCGGTTTCGCGCCGAACTTGTCGTCTAACGAGGAAGCCATCGCCATTATTTTGGAAGCGATCGAAAAAGCCGGCTATACACCTGGCCGTGACATCTACCTAGGTTTGGATGCAGCCGCTTCCGAATATTTTGAGGACGGCATTTATAACTTGGCTTCCGAAAGCAAAACCTACACCTCCGCACAAATGGCCGATTTTTTCGTCGATTGGGTCAACAAATACCCGATTATCAGCATTGAAGACGGTTTCGACGAAAACGATTGGGACGGCTGGAAACTGCTGACGGAAAAATTGGGCGGCAACGTGCAATTGGTTGGCGACGATTTGTTCGTGACCAATCCGAAAATCCTGGAGCAAGGCATAGCTAAAAGCATCGCCAATTCCATTTTGATTAAGGTCAACCAAATCGGCACCTTGACCGAAACCCTGGCCGCCATCGACATGGCCCATGCCGCCGGCTACACCGCCGTGGTCTCGCACCGTTCCGGCGAAACCGAGGACACCACCATCGCCGATTTGGCGGTGGCGACCGGCACCGGCCAAATCAAGACCGGCTCGCTAAGTCGTTCCGACCGCGTCGCTAAATACAACCGTTTGATGAAAATCGAGGAAGAGCTGGGCGACAAAGCCCGTTATGCTGGTCGTAGCGCGTTTAAAATGATCTAAAACAGAGTTGCTTTCCCGAGGTTGCCCGTCTCAGGCAACCTCGGAACCCTATTTAAAGGCCGTTTTCATGAAACTCTTGGTTTTTTTCATCGCCCTGTTTACCGCTCACCTGCAATACCGCCTCTGGTACGGTGATGATGGCAGCATCCCGCAAATCAATGCGTTTGAGACAAAGCTGGCCGACTTGCGTTTGCAAGTCGAGGACAAAAAGCAGCGTAATGAGGTCTTGTACGCGGAACTGGCCGATCTTAGGAGCGGTTATGAAGCCATTGAGGAACGCGCCCGTTACGAGTTGGGCATGATCCACGACGGTGAGACGTTTTTTCAGATCATTGAGCATAGCCCCACCCGTTAGTCCACCGCTTAAGCTTACCTGTTCTTGACCGGCGATACTGTCTATAATCGTCGCTTAGAAATCACCGGGTGACGCCATTGGACATCAAAGACACCATGCAACGATTGGGCAGCCAAGCCAGAGCGGCTGCCATCGCCATCAGCAAGGCCGAATCCGGCCAGAAAAATACCGCCCTGTTAGCCGTTGCCGAGATAATCGGGCAACGAGCCGGGCAATTGGCGGAAGAAAACCAAAAAGACCTGCAAACGGGCCGGGAAAACGGGCTTGATGCCGCGTCGTTAGACCGTCTAGCATTGACCCCGAAGGCCATCCAAACCATGATCGACGGTCTTAAACAAGTCGCCGCGCTGCCTGACCCGGTCGGAGAAATCACCGCTTTAAGCTACCGGCCTTCCGGTATACAAGTCGGGCAAATGCGGGTGCCGTTGGGCGTGATCGGCATCATTTACGAGTCGCGGCCTAATGTTACTGTGGATGCAGCGGCGCTGTGCCTAAAATCCGGCAATGCCTGTATTTTGCGCGGCGGCTCCGAGGCCATCCATTCCAACCAGGCGATCGCCGCTTGTATCACTCAAGGTTTGCAAGTCGCCGGTTTGCCCGATGCGGTCGTGCAAATCGTCGCTACCGCCGACCGCGCCGCCGTCGGCGCATTGATCACGATGAACCGGTTCGTCGATGTGATCGTGCCGCGGGGCGGTAAAAGTCTGATCGATCGCATCAGCCAGGAAGCGACCATTCCGGTCATTAAGCATCTGGACGGCATTTGCCACGTTTACATCGACGACAAGGCGGACATCGAAAAAGCCATCGCCATTGCGGTCAACGCCAAAACCCAGCGTTATGGCGTTTGCAATGCGATGGAAACCCTGCTCGTCGCGGAAGGCGTCGCCGCAACCGTGTTGCCGGAATTGGCCCGCCAATACTTGGACAAAGGCGTCGAGTTGCGCGGTTGCGGCAAGACCTGTTCGTTAATCCCTGAGTGCCATCGTGCGACCGAGGAAGATTGGCATACCGAATACCTGGCGCCGATCTTGTCGATCCGCATCGTCGCAGGTTTGGACGAAGCCATCGCCCATATCGGGAAATACAGTTCCGCCCATACCGAGGCCATAGTCACCGAAGATTACAGCCGCGCTCGCAGGTTCCTGCGCGAAGTCGATTCCAGCTCGGTGATGGTCAATGCCTCCACCCGCTTCGCCGACGGTTTTGAGTACGGCCTCGGCGCTGAAATCGGCATCAGCACCGATAAGCTGCATGCCCGCGGCCCGGTCGGTTTGCATGGGCTGACCTCATTGAAATTCATCGTCCTAGGCGATGGCCAAATCCGCGAGTAAATGATCGGCGTTTACGGCGGCACCTTCGACCCCGTCCACTACGGGCACCTACGCACGGCGTTGGAAGTCAAGGACGAGTTCGGTTTGGAAAGCCTCCACATGTTGCCATGCGGACAACCGCCGCACCGCAGCCAGACCATAGCCCCCGCCGCGATGCGGGCGGAAATGTTGCGTTTGGGCATAGCCGGGCGGCCCGGTTTGTTGGTTGACCCCCGCGAGTTGGAAAGGCCGGGGCCGTCGTACATGATTGACACCCTGAAATCCTTCAGCCGCGATTTCCCGGGCGAAAACCTGCTGCTGTTTATCGGTGCCGACGCTTTCAATCATTTGGAGAGTTGGTGCCGATGGCAACAATTATTTGATTACGCCCATCTAGTGGTAATGACCCGCCCCGGTTACCATCGGCAACCGATGGCGGAATTTTTTCAAACCCGATTGACCGATAATTTACCAGACTTGGCCCAGACGAAAACCGGGAAATTGCACTTTCACCCGGTCACCCAATTGGACATTTCCGCCACCGTCATCCGGGCGTTATTTGCAGCACACCGTGATCCAAGCTTTTTATTGCCGGACGCGGTCATTCATTACATCCATTGTCATAAGCTTTACGGTTCATAGGAAACAGGAACAAACATAGATGCAAGCAGAAGAAATAGTAAAAATCGTCCAACAGGTTTTGGACGAACGCAAAGGACAATTCATCACGACGTTAGATGTCAGGGACAAAACCAGCTTCACCGATTACATGGTGCTGGCCACCGGGACATCAACCCGCCATATCAAATCGTCGTGTGATTATGTCGTGGAAAAATTGGCCGAATTCGGTGTTACGCCGTTGGGCATGGAAGGCGATATGAATTCCGACTGGGTGTTGTTGGACTTAGGCGATGTCATCGTCCATGCGATGACCGCCCAAGCAAGGGAGTTTTACCAATTGGAAAAACTGTGGTCGGTAGGAATCAAGGGCAACGAAGCGGCTGTAGGGTAACGGCGGCGGCACCCGGATAGCCTGTGTAGACGGCCAACAGGTACGAGTCCCGCCCCAAAGTGTGCCAACACGTCGCCGCCGTCGTTCATGACCTGGCTGAGCACCCGCCTTGCCTGCACCGGAACACCGAGGACAGCGGGGACAGCGGGGACAGCGGGGGACAGCGGGTTGTTTGCCTTTCTTTTACCCACAGGGCACAAGTGGCTGGGTTTGGCAGGACGGCTTAAGGTCACCTCGGTTTCCGCCACCCACTGCCAATAGGTTTTGCCATGATATTGGACCTGCCGGGTCTTGCTGAAGGCCAGACCCGCCGCCACCGCTTTACAGGCCATGGGTTTGCCTGCGTCATCCACCTTGGGATTGTCCTTGATCCGTACTAGCCAGCGGCTACCCGCCGCATCCCAACGACGCATGTGGCCGGCCGAATCGCCTGCGCGGTCAATCAGATGCTAGCCTGGGCTTGGGGAAGCCTTGCGCGTCCAAATGCCGGATGCAATCGCTGACTTCCTCCAGATGGGGCTTGGCGGGTGACGGGGATGCCGTCGGCACTGACCAGCCGTTGCGCCACGGGCGCCAGCGGCAACCCCGTCCGGTCGCTCACCATCAGGCTGGATTGCAGGTCGTAACCCACATCGGTTTCGTGCGTGACACCCACACGGGGCGCTAGTGGCGTAAGTGTCGGTTTTGTTAAGGTGCTTATACCCGCAGGGCATAAATAGCTGAGCCGCGACCAGTCGGCGTACTGGCGGCAATGCTTTTCGATGCCCCTATGTGCCGCCGCGGTTAGCGGCTCCTGAAGTATCGACAGGCTGACCGACTCGTTCGCGTAGAACCGCCAAGCCGCCGGTTTTGTCTGGCAACGCCTTTAATCCGGCACTTAGGGGTTCGCTTGAATTCATGTGTTCAAGCACCAATTGCTGATGGCACTTGATGAGGCGCGGGTCTACTCCCGCCAGTGTTTTTTAAAATCATTCCCCGTCATGCCATTTTATTGGCAAACTTGTGTAGATACTGATGGTCATTAAGAGGGTTCAGCGCACCCACCCAATTCATGCCAGAACTCCCGCACCCATCAAATAACGGTCCCATGAAACCCCACTATAGCTACCCATTGGCCATATTTGCCATATTGGCCTTAGCCGCCTTAACCTTAGGCGTTTATAAGCTGTGGTTTGAGCCAGCATCATCAGAAACAGCCGGAACCGGCCAAACCGTGGCGGTTACTCTAGGCGACATTGAGGAAGTCGTCTCCGCACAAGGCAAACTGGAAGCCAAAGAATTTGTCGACATTGGCGCCCAAGTGACCGGGCAGTTACAAAAAATTTATGTGCAAATCGGCGATAACGTCAAGGCCGGCCAACTACTGGCACTGATAGACCCTAGGATTTACGAGGCCAGAGTAGAAGCCGGCCTGGCCCATATCAAAAACTTACGGGCACAACTGGCAGGCCAACAAGCCCAGACGAAATTTTCCCGCCAGCAGTTTTCCCGCAACCGCGAATTGATGCAGACCGACAGCGTTAGCCTCCAGGACTTCCAAAACAGCGAGTACAGCCTGAACAGCTCCGAAGCCACTGAAGCCTCCATCAAGGCGCAGATAGAACAAGTACAATCGACCTTAAACGGAGACCGTACCAATTTAGGTTTTACCAAAATTTACGCCCCCATCACCAGCACCATGGTCGACCAAAAAGCCCGTGAAGGCCAAACCTTAAACGCCAACCAACAAACCCCAAGCATTTTGCAATTAGCTAAACTGGACGTCATGACCGTCCGCGCCCAAGTCGCCGAAGCCGATATTATGCAGGTTAAGGTTGGGATGCCGATTTATTTCAACACCTTAGGTTCGAGCGAGCGCCGCTGGCAAGCCAGCGTCCGGCAGATATTGCCCACCCCTGAGATCATCAACAACGTGGTTTTATACAATGTGCTGGTCGATGTCGACAACCAAGACCGGCAACTGATGACCGGCATGACCGCACAAATGTTTTTCGTCTTAGGCGAGGCCAAGCAAGTACCGCTGGTACCCGTCGCCGCCTTAGGCGCAAGGATACCTAGCGAAGATAACGCCAACGGCCTAGCCTACCAGGTCAAACAGCAGACAAGCCAAGGGATCACAGAAAAAACCATCCATATTGGCCTGAAAACCCGACGTTTTGCCCAAATCCGTGAGGGTCTAGAGGCAGGCGCAATACTGGTCGTCAAGCAACCAGAGAGCGGCAAGGACCCACGGTTAAAAGCTCCCCCATTATGAGTACGGACCAAGATAGAAAACAGCCGCGGCCGCTACTGGCCCTAGCGCACATCAGCCGCAGTTACGCCAGCGGCGAACACAGGATCCGCGCCTTAGACAGCGTCTGCCTGGACATATGGCCCGGAGAATTCGTCGCCATCGTCGGCCAGTCGGGTTCCGGAAAATCGACCTTGATGAACCTGATAGGTTGCCTAGACCGCGCCAACAGCGGCAGTTACCAGGTGTGCGGGCGGGAAGTGGCAGACTTGGGCAACGACCAATTGGCGGCTCTCCGGCGGCAAACCTTTGGCTTTGTGTTCCAACGCTATAACTTGCTCAACAACGCCACCGCCTTGGAAAACGTCGCAATACCCGCTTTGTACGCAGGTGTCGCCAAGCCTAAGCGGGAACAACGGGCGCAAACCCTGTTATCGCGTTTAGGCCTAGCGGACCGTTACG
>DBNZ01000099.1:3226-3396 GCA_002299495.1 Methylococcaceae bacterium UBA659 | reverse complement strand
CCGGTGATCCTCGCCGATGAACCGACCGGGGCCTTAGACAGCGGCAGCGGTGAGGAGGTCATGGCCTTGCTGAAAACCCTGCATCAGGAAGGCCGAACCATTTTATTGATCACCCACGATGAAAAAATCGCCGCCCATGCCGGGCGGGTGATCGTCTTGCGCGATGGCAA
>DBNZ01000099.1:0-2834 GCA_002299495.1 Methylococcaceae bacterium UBA659 | reverse complement strand
GGCGCCGCCGGCATCGTGTCGGAACTGGTCGAGGCGACCAAAACCGCGCTGCGCTCACTGCGCGCCAATTTGTTCCGCACCGCGTTGACCTTGCTGGGCATCGTCATCGGCGTCGCCGCCGTAGTCGCCATGCTAGCGGTAGGGCAAGGCAGCCAAGAAAGCGTCCTGGAAGCCATAAAGTCTATGGGCACCAACATCTTGTCGATCCGACCGGGCGCCCCCGGCTTACGCGGCAGCAGTGATGTCGCCACCTTGATCCTCGCCGATGCCGACGCCATTGCCGAACTGGATAATGTCGAGTGGTCGTCGCCGGAACGCAACGCCCGGCTGACGGTGCGGTTCGGGAATATCGACTATGCCACCGCCGTTGAAGGCGTGGCGCCGAGCATGCCCCTGGTCCGAGATTGGCCGGTCGCGCTCGGCGATTTTTTTGATGACCGCGACATGCAACGCTATGCGCCGGTGGTGGTATTGGGCGAAACGGTCAGAAAAACCTTATTCCCCAATGGGGAAGACCCGTTAGGCCGCTATATTTTGATCGGCAACATCCCGTTTGAAGTGATCGGCATACTGTCCGAAAAAGGCGCCAGTGCCATGGGCGCGGACCGGGACGACGCCGTGTTTGTGCCGCTTAGCACCGGCTTGATCCGTCTGTTCGGGCAATCCTATCTAGGCGGCATCACCGTTAAAGTCTATGATGTCAGCCAGATCGACGCCACCCAACAGGCAATTCATGAATTGTTGCTGGAACGCCACCAAACCGAAGATTTCAGGATCCGCAACATGGCCTCGATTATTGCTGCGGCCACCGAAACGCAAACCACGCTGAGCACCTTGCTCGGCATCGTCGCGGCCATTTCTTTGCTGGTCGGCGGCATCGGCGTCATGAACATCATGCTGGTCAGCGTCACCGAACGCACCCGCGAAATTGGCGTAAGGATTGCGGTTGGCGCCCGGCGGCGCGACATCTTGCTGCAATTCAACACCGAGGCAGCGGTGGTTTGTTTACTCGGCGGAGTGGTTGGCCTAATGCTTGGATTTGGCGTCGGATTCATGGTCGCCTGGTCTGGCATACCGGTGATATTTTCGCTGATGCCTGCGGTATTGGCTTTTTCTTGCGCCTTTGCGACCGGCATTCTGTTCGGTTACCTGCCCGCACGCAAAGCCGCGCGGATGGACCCGGTCGCCGCCTTGGCCTCGGAATAGGTGCTTTCTGGCGATCCTCAGATAGCATGCCAATGCCGCGCTTTCTAGCCACCTTATGGTTGCTCGCTAGCCTTAGCGCCTGCAATCTGGCACGCGATTACCAGCGCCCCGGCCTGCCCGCCCCCCAACATTGGCGCAACCTAGCCCCTTCCCAAGCCGACGGCAAAGTAGACCCGCACTGGTGGCAAGCCTTTGGCATCGCAGAACTCGACCGGTTAATCCCTGAAGCCTTGGCGCATAACTACGACTTAGCTGCCGCCCGGCAACGGGTCGCACAAGCCCGCGCCCAGGCCAAAATAGCCGGCGCCCCGCTGTTACCAACGGTTTCAACCTCGGGAATTTTTACCGACCGCCTAGGCCATGACAGCGACCAGCAAAACCAAAGCGGTTGGGTCGAAGTGGCCTACGAAGTCGATTTGTGGGGTGCCAACCGCGCCCGCCGCGACAGCGGCACCGCTTTGTTGCACAGCCAAACCTTCGCCCGCGACGCCCTGCGGCTGGTGCTGATGGCCGAAGTCGCACAACGGTTTTTTGACCTGCTGGCCTTGGCCGAACAGCAGCGTATCGCCCGCGATTTCCTGAATAATCTCGCCGCCACATTGACTATCGTGCAAGCCCGGTTTAAAGCGGGGGCGGCCTCCCAAATCGAGGTCGCCCAGCAACGGACCGAGCTGGCGACCGCCCGAGCCAATCTAAATTTGCTGGACCAACAACGTATCGTCGCCGAAAACGCGCTGGCTATCTTGCTAGGCAAACCGCCCCAGTTCGCCGCCGTCCGCGCCGATGCCTGGCATCGCTTGCGCTTGCCGGAACCGGCCAATGTGCAGCCGGCCAGTTTATTGGAGCGCCGACCTGACCTGCGTCAAACCGAAATGGCCTTAGTGGCCGCCGCAGCCGACATCACGGTGGCGCGGGCGGCGTTTTACCCAAGCCTGCAACTGCGTCTTGAGCCACTGTTGACCTCCGCACCACCGACCAGCCTCATCATGACCACGGCGGCCGCACTCACCCAGCCGATTTTCCAAGGCGGCCGGCTAACCGGCGCATTGGCCAGAACCCAAGCCCGCAACGCCGAACTGGTCGAAACCTACCGGCAAACCCTTCTGACCGCTTGGCAAGAAGCCGAAGATGCCGCCGCCACCCGCCACCATTCCGGATTGCGGTTAGCGGCCTTAGCGCTTGCCGTTGACCAGGCCAAAGTCGCTTACCGGCTATCCCAAGAACGCTACCGGGTCGGTCTCATCGACTACCAAACCCTGCTCAACACCCAACGCAGCCTGCTCACGGCCGAAAACGGCCAAGTGCAGGCGCGGCTAGATGTGCTGGTGGCCACGGCGCAACTGTACAAGGCTCTAGGAGGAGGCTGGTCGGAACAGGCGGCCGACAAAAACGAATAAGCGCCGCGTTTTTTCATAGACGGATGGGATCCTACTGGAGTCCAAGGTATGCCTTAGCTTCCCCGCCCAACGCAGACGCTGGTGAGTGATTGACCGCCTTACCGACTCGGCATGGCACCGCTAAGCCTTTATGAGATAAAGCCCCCTATTGATGCGGCCTTATCCCGTGTTAACCCACGTTCGCCTTGAACGGGTCGCAAGGCGCATGTGCTGCGACTGGCTCAGCACCAA
>DBNZ01000205.1 GCA_002299495.1 Methylococcaceae bacterium UBA659 | reverse complement strand
TCCGCCGCCTAGGGGCAAATCCGCCCAAACTGGGCTGGAAACCGAGAAGCCGTTTAAAACGGCACGCCAAATGGCGTATGAAATTTTAAAAAATCTGAAAACCATCCGGCCAATCTGGATATCGACTGTTTGTTCAGCGATTTCTTAAGGGATGGTCCTAATTTTGGGGTTCACTATACAGAGTTGGTCTTATCATAAGCCTTTGTTTTCACTTTTCCCCCTCTACCCGGAGTAAGCGATCGTGTTCTTATTTATTATTTTTAGCTTGGCCTTAAGCTTTTTGGTGCAATCGAACAGTTCATGGTTGCCACTGATTGAAAACACGGTTGTTTTATATTCAGGCCTTGGTATTTGTCTAGGTTCTTTTGCCATCGCCTTATTGAAGAAGAATAAAGCCATTATCTTTCACGATGTTTTTGCCGTAAGCTCGTTGCTGGTTTGGTTTTCTTATTGGCGGACTTTGTTTAAGGAAGAATCCCCGTTCTTTTTTATGTTTCCGTTGTACTTTGTGTTCATAGGGGCGTTGATCGAGCTGATGTTGTTAAGCCCACAGTCTAAACTTGATCAAGAAACATTGGGCTATATGTCTGCAATGGCAAGAAATAGCCGTCTCCAACTTTGGCTGGTCATGACGGTGGTTTTTATCAGTTTAGGTTTATCCGAGCATTATTTGTTGTATCCAACCGCCATCACGATTTTATTGATCCGGATAGCCCTGAACCGCTATTTGGAGGCGGCCAACAAACAATAACTCGGCAACGAGTTAGCCACTAAACATCAGTTAAGCTGATTTTTTTTGTATTGGATGGATGAATAAACCGATAAGCCAATCAGTACGGCGCCTACCAATCCGGTGATGACTTCGGGTATTTCATGGTTCATGCCGATAAGCATAATGCTTGCTAAAGCCCCGATAGCGTAATGGGCGCCGTGTTCTAGGAATACATACTGGTCTAATGTGCCTTGGCGAACCAGGTATACGGTTAAGCTCCTGACAAACATCGCGCCAATAGCTAGGCCTAGCATGATGATAATGACATCCTTTGTGATGGCAAACGCCGCAATAACGCCGTCAAATGAAAATGAAGCATCCAACACTTCCAGATAAAGAAAGCTCATCATGCTACCTTTTTTAAGCACTTCGGTTAATTGCTCGCCTTCTTCTTCATCTTTAAATAAAGCTGACAAACTGTCGACAATTACGAACAAAATGACCCCGGAAACACCTGAGACCAAGGCCTTCAAGCGGATATCCTCGGGGAGTAAATTTTGGGCGACCAACAATAAACTGAGTGCGGCCACCACCTCAATGGATGCCAATTTGCCGAAACTGGCCATTTTTTTCTCGATATAGCCTAGCCAATGCAGCTCCCTGCCTTCATCAAAAATAAATGAGAAAAACACCATCAATAGGAACATGCCGCCAAAGGCGGCGATTTGTACATGGGATTCTGACAGGTAAGTGGAATATTGGTCGGGGTCGTGTAGCGCCATATCCGCTACCCCGCCAAAACCGATGCCAGTGACGGCAGATACGATCGCGATAGGGAATAACAAGCGCATGCCAAAAACGGCGATTAATATGCCCCAGGTCAAAAAATACTGTTGCCAGCGTTCATCCATACGTTTTAGTATGGATGCGTTAACAACCGCATTGTCAAATGATAGGCTAACTTCAAGGACACCTAGGACGGCTACGATGAAAACGGCGGTTAGGCCACCCCAATAAGCCGCGCCGACAAAGCAAATGGCAGTGACAATTAGGGACAAGCGGAAATGTTGCATGAGCATTAAACCTTATGTTGTTATTGGGCTAAATTTTTTGAAAAAGGAATTCAATATTATTTGCTGCAAGGCCGTTCTGATTAAGTCTTTCAATTCGCTTACAATGACCTTAGGCATTTCAATAGGATACGTTTAATACCGTCGGTATCGCCTAGGAAAGCGACTAACGGGTGACCGCTGAAACTGGATGAGTCATCATCAGTTAACAGCAATAATCCCTAGGCTTGAAATCGGTGGGTAAATAAAAATATGGCGTTACTGTAACCTAAAATCAGATCAATGGACAATCACCAAAAATTTACCGAATTAGCCGAACAATTGATTGTGGCCGGACAATTCATAGATAGCAAGGGCTGGGTTCCTGCCACTAGCGGCAATTTTTCATCCCGTCTTCCGGATGGCAATATTGCCATTACTGTATCAGGAAAACACAAGGGGAACTTGCAATTTGAGGACATTATGGTGGTGGATAATCAGGGCCATTCCTTAGACAGCAGATGCCCGTCCGCTGAAACGCCGCTACACACAACCCTTTACCAGCGGTTCCCTGAAATCCAAGCGGTCCTGCATCCACACCCATTGAACGCGACCTTGGTTTCTAAGCTTTTTGGCCAGAGTATTGTTATCAAAGATTATGAGCTACTGAAGGCATTCAATGGCATAGAAACCCATGAAAGCCAGTTGACTATCCCTATTTTTGCCAACGACCAAAATATACCCCGGTTGGCCGACGTAGTGGGCCGGTATCTGGATAGCCACAACAGCTGCCAAGCCTACCTGATCGAAGGGCACGGCCTTTATACCTGGGCTGAATCAATTCCCAGTTGCTTGCGCTATCTCGAAGCCCTGGATTTTTTGTTTGAATGTGAATTACGCTTATTGTCCGAGGCAAAAAGATGAGCTTATTACTGGTCTATGATGAACATCAACCGCAACAATTTGATAAATACGCACTATTTGATCAAATAGTGCGGCAACTAAGCAAGATTGGCGTACAGTTTGAACGCTGGCAAGCGGATTTCGATTTGCCCCCGGACGCCGATCAAGAAACCATTCTTTCCGCTTATGCCCCGTCGATTCAACGTTTAAAGCGCGATTTCGGCTTTCAATCCGTTGATGTCATCAACTTGACTCCCGAGCACCCCGATAAGACTGCGTTAAGGCAAAAATTTTTGTCGGAACACATCCATGAAGATTTTGAGATACGGTTTTTTATTGAAGGCTACGGGCTGTTTTATTTGCATGTGGATGAAAAAGTATTTGCAGTCCTTTGCCGCCAAGGGGATTTGATTAGCGTCCCTGCCAATACCCCGCATTGGTTTGATATGGGTGAAAATCCTTCTTTTAAGGCCATACGCTTGTTTACCACGCCAGATGGATGGGTCGCCAAATTTACGGGTAGTGAAATAGCTAAATCATTCCCCAGCTTAGACGAACTCCTTGATGGGTCTCATGATTAAGGCTATCGTCACGGATATTGAAGGGACTACCACCGCCTTGACTTTTGTTAAGGATGTGCTATTTCCATATGCGCGTGAAAACCTTGGTGCTTTTGTCCATGACCATCAGGATGAGCCGGAAGTGCAAAAGCTGCTACTTACGGTGGCCGGGCAATTGGGTGTTGAGCTGAATGTTGATGTCATCGTTGCCCAGTTAATCCAATGGATGGATGAAGATAAAAAAATTACCCCCCTCAAGTCATTACAAGGTTTGATTTGGGAAGAAGGTTATCAAAAAGGGCATTTTATAGGGCATGTTTATCCTGACGTTGCCAAGTATTTGCAACAATGGCACAAAAGCGGTTTAGCTTTGTATGTGTATTCATCAGGTTCTGTCTATGCCCAAAAATTATTGTTCGCCCATACCGAATACGGTGATGTGACGCCGTTGTATTCTGGATATTTTGACACCGAAACGGGTGGGAAAAAAGCCGCAAGCTCCTATCGGGCTATTGCTAAAACCATCGGATTTTCGGCAGCCAATATTTTGTTTTTATCTGATACAAAAGAAGAGCTAGACGCCGCTAGAGCTTCGGGGTTTGCCACTGTAATGCTGGCTCGGGAGCCTATTTCGGCTTCCGGGCCAGGCCATCCTAAGGCAAAAGATTTTTCTGATGTCGATCAAATGCTACAAGCGGAATCAATGGGTTAACGTCTGTTTCGGAAGGTGTTGCCGCCTGTTCCGGGTGTTCGTTTAATATGCGTGGCGGGCATTTTTGGTTGATGGGTCTTTTTTTGGCCATAGCGTTGGTTTGGTCTGCTGCTTTGGTGTTTTCTTAATCGGTCTTCGTTGCGGCCATTGCCATAACGGTCTGGGCGATTATCACTATGGCTGCGGTGACGACGATCCGGTCGATTTTTGCCGTGGTCGTGATGGTTGTCGCCATCATGTTTTCTGAGTCTATGGAGATACGGATGCTTAGTGTAAATCCTGTGGTTATGTGACCTAGGGTTGAGGTAACTCCCGCGTTCAATAATCAAATGGTTGCCGTAAGGGTATCTGGGAAAGTAAGGTTGGCGGCTGTGATAATAAGCCGAAGGGTAGGTCGGATAAACAGAATGACCTGAGTAATGATATTGCCTAGGATAAGCGGCGCATCCGGCAATCAGTGGCACTAGCAAGCACAGAATGAAAACTTTAATAAGCGGAAAGCCCATGACACCCCTCTATGAATGCTTATGTCGATGGCATCAAGGTAATCAATAAACAATGAACTTAGAATGAACCTGTCTAAGAGCCTAGCAACGGTATTTGTGCGATGGGTTTCTGGCATTAAAACTATTTTGGTCAATTGGAAGTGGAATTTTTATGAGCAATGTTTTTAGTTTTACCGGTACCGTTGGCAGGGATGCCGAAGTTCGTTATACCCCATCAGGAATGGCCGTATTAAGCGTGAATGTGGCGAATAACGTCGGCTTCGGCGACAAGCAACAAACTTTATGGATTCGAGTCGCTTTATTCGGTAAGCGAGCAGAAGGGCAATTGCAAAACTACTTGAAAAAAGGTCAGCAGGTCTTTGTTTCAGGCGAATTGACTCAAAATGAATATAAAGCGAATGATGGCAGTATTAAATCGAGTTTGGAATTAACGGCCAATATCATAGATTTAGTCGGTAGAAAAACTGAATTTGATGCTAACCAAGGTTACCCACCACGAGCTACCCAGTCAAGGCAAGATACCCAAAACAGGCCAACAGATAACGTTGTTGATGAGCCATACGATGATGGTATCCCTTTCTGATGAATTAAGGCTCTTCCTGATATTTTGTTAAAAACATAACTGGAATGGAAAAATGCTATCGGGTACAATAAACCGGATTATTTGTGTTTTAATTTTTTATAAAAAACAGTGTCTGGCCTAATCCTTGCTCATTCGATTATCAGATGGCAATTTAGGTTAATAGCACTTTAATTGAAGAAGGGGCTGCCTCCGTGAACAAATCAAAGCAATTTTTCGCAAGCGTGACCTTAATGGCCTTAGGTCTTAGGACAGCTCATGCGGACTATAAGCTCAATCTAATGCAAGGGGTCACTAAAATCAGCAATGATATTTATGACCTGCATATGCTTATTCTGTGGATTTGTGTTTTTATTGGTATTGCTGTTTTCGGCACCATGTTTTATTCGATTTTTCATCATCGAAAATCGAAGGGACACCAAGCCGCACAATTCCACGAAAACACCACCGTTGAAATTATCTGGACTATTATCCCGACCCTCATTTTAGTGGGTATGGCGATTCCGGCGACCAAAACATTGCTGGAACTGGATGACGTCCAAGATTCGGATATGTCCATTAAAGTGACAGGTTGGCAGTGGAAGTGGGAATACGAATATTTGGACAGCGGCATCCATTTTTTTAGCACCTTAGATGAGGCAAGCAATAAAGCCCGGCAAGTGGGGTCTGGGATTGACCCTCGTACCGTTCCGCATTATTTGTTAAATGTTGACAAGCCATTGGTCGTCCCTACCAAAAAGAAGATTCGTTTTCTGTTTACTGCGGCGGACGTGCTACATGCTTGGTGGGTGCCTGACCTGGGTTGGAAAAAAGACGCCGTCCCTGGGTTTATCAACGAGGCTTGGACTTATGTAGAAAACCCGGGTACTTATCGGGGTCAATGTACAGAATTGTGTGGTAAAGACCACGGTTTTATGCCGATTGTTGTCGTGGCAATGGATCAGCCTGAATACGATGTATGGGTAAAAAAGACCAAAGAAGAGTTACAAAAAGGCCCTGATTTGAGTGTTCAAACACGCGAGCAATTGATGGCAAAAGGTGAAGCCGTTTATGCCAAAAATTGTGCAACCTGTCACTTGCCCGATGGCAAAGGGATTCCGGGGGCGTTTCCAGCCATTTCAGGTAGTGCCATTGTGAACGGGGACATTATGGCGCAGGCAAGCATGATTATTAACGGTAAAAACGCCATGCCCGCTTTCGGTAAAATGCTAAAAGCGGATGAGTTGGCTCAAGTCATCACTTACACCCGAAACGCTTTGGGGAATGCAAAGGGTGACGAGATTCAACCAAAAGCGATACAAGAAATGTTGCCTACCAACCCTGGGGCGGCAGAGGAAGAGCCAAAAATACAAGTCAAGCAAGAAACACCCGAAGCAGATATGTCGAAGGAAGAGTTGTTGGCTTTAGGCAAGACTATTTATTCAGCCAATTGCGTATCCTGCCACCAAGCCGAAGGCCAAGGCAATCCGCCGATGTTCCCGGCGCTCAAAGGGAGTGCGGTGGTCAATGGTGACATTAATGCACAAGTAGACCTGATGCTTAACGGAAAGGCCATGATGCCAGCTTTTGGACAATCGCTGGGAGCGAAAGAGTTGGCGGCGGTCATTACCTATACCCGCAACGACTTGGGCAATTCAGTAAATGATGTTATCCAGCCATCTGAAATAGATAAATTGCAGGCCACTTTACCGGCACAAAATAATGACTAAGATTGAATGTGCTGATTTTTATGTCATTTCACGCTCCATTTAAGTTTTTTTGAGGAAATAATTATGTCTGCTGTTGTAGCTGAGCATGATGATCACTACGATGATCATGGACACCACGATCACGGTCCAGAAAAAGGCCTGTTAAGATGGTTTGTCACCACCAATCACAAAGATATTGGCACGTTGTATCTGGTTTTTGCATTGGCGATGTTTTTTGTCGGTGGTGCGATGGCGATGGTGATCCGTGCGGAGTTGTTTGAACCTGGTATGCAATTTGTGCAGCCACAATTCTTTAACTCTATGACTACCATGCATGCTTTGGTGATGGTATTCGGTGCGGTCATGCCTGCTTTCGTGGGTCTTGCCAACTGGATGATTCCGATGATGATTGGCGCACCCGATATGGCGTTGCCCAGAATGAACAACATGAGTTTCTGGGTGTTGGTGGCGGGTGTCCTGTTGTTAGCCAGCACGTTGTTTATGGAAGGCGGTGCGCCGGCAGGTGGTTGGACGCTGTATCCGCCGTTAGTGTTACAAACCGGGGATGCGTTGCCGTTCGCCATTTTTTCCGTGCACTTGTTGGGTATCTCGTCAATCATGGGCGCGATTAACATCATCGCGACTATTTTCAATATGCGCGCCCCTGGCATGACGTTAATGAAAATGCCGTTGTTTGTTTGGACTTGGGTGATCACCGCATTCTTACTGATTGCCGTTATGCCAGTGTTCGCGGGCGCGGTGACCATGTTGTTGACCGATAAGTTTTTTGGTACCACTTTTTTCGATGCCGCCGGTGGTGGCGACCCTGTGTTGTACCAGCACATTTTTTGGTTCTTCGGTCACCCAGAAGTTTACATTATGATCTTGCCCACTTTTGGCGTGGCGTCGACCATTATCCCTGTGTTTGCCCGCAAGCCTCTGTTTGGTTATAGTTCAATGGTTTATGCAACCGCCTCCATCGCCTTTTTGTC
>DBNZ01000215.1:1169-15179 GCA_002299495.1 Methylococcaceae bacterium UBA659 | reverse complement strand
GTGTTTGCCCGCAAGCCTCTGTTTGGTTATAGTTCGATGGTTTATGCGACCGGCTCCATCGCCTTTTTGTCCTTTATCGTTTGGGCGCACCATATGTTCACTGTCGGTATGCCAATGGCGGGTGAGTTATATTTCATGTACGCGACCATGTTGATTGCAGTCCCGACTGGTGTAAAAGTTTTCAACTGGACAGCGACGATGTGGAAAGGGGCAATGACGTTTGAGACACCCATGTTGTTTTCAATCTCTTTCGTGGTCTTATTCACGATCGGTGGGTTTACCGGCTTGATGATGGCAATTGCCCCGTCGGATTTCCAATACCATGATACTTATTTTATTGTGGCGCATTTTCATTACACTTTAGTCCCTGCATCAATATTCATTCTGATGGCCGCAGGTTACTATTGGTTGCCAAAATGGACAGGCCATATGTACAACGAAAAAATTGGCCAGTTGCATTTTTGGTTGTCGGTGGTATCGGTCAATATTCTGTTTTTCCCC
The DNA here is from genome assembly GCA_002299495.1 of Methylococcaceae bacterium UBA659. Classification (GTDB taxonomy): domain Bacteria; phylum Pseudomonadota; class Gammaproteobacteria; order Methylococcales; family Methylomonadaceae; genus Methylovulum. The sequence goes on along the minus strand of DBNZ01000215.1, from coordinate 14,678 downwards.
CAGCATTTCTTGGGGTTGGCGGGTATGCCACGCAGGATACCTGACTATGCGGTGCAATTTGCCGATTGGAACATGATATCAAGCATAGGTGGGTTCATATTTGGGGCCAGCCAATTATTGTTCCTTTATATCGTCGTAGATACTATCAGAGGTGGGACAGGCGAGAAGGTCACTGATGAGGTTTGGGAAGATGCCCACAAGCATGGTTTGGAATGGACATTACCATCCCCCGCTCCTTACCATACGTTTACTACCCCGCCGACAGTAATCCCTACTGAGCATATATAAACATAAACAAGATATGGTGATAGGCCGTCCTAACGGCGGTCTATCTTCTGGAAGAGATGAACCTTAAAAATAAAAACATACTGACGGCATTGGTACTCGGTGTCATTGCCATCGCCATTTATATTGCCGCCGTAATCCAGGCTTTTTCCAAATGAGCGAAGATATCGAAAAAAAAAATAACAAGCTGGTGCACACGTTGTTTTTTGTGGCAGTGGCGATGTTTGGCTTTGGTTATGCGTTGGTGCCGCTTTACGATGTGTTCTGCGATATTACCGGGATCAATGGAAAGGTGGAGGCCGTAGCGGCAAAGGAAACAAGTTATAAAGTTGATCTAACTCGTGAAGTGACCGTTGAGTTCATCACGTCGTTGAATAAGTCCGCTCCGATGGAATTTAGCGTGGAAAGGAATACGATAAAAGTCCATCCTGGTCAGTATTATACGATTCAATTTTATGCAAAAAACAAAACCGATAAGGAGATGGTGGCTCAAGCTATACCTAGTGTATCGCCAGGATTAGCGGCCGATTATTTTAGAAAAACCGAATGCTTCTGTTTTACCGAACAGCGGTTCAAACCACATGAAGGCAGGACAATGCCAGTGCGTTTCGTAGTGGATCCGGCATTGCCCACCGACTATAGAATCATTACGCTAGCTTATACATTTTTTGATAAGACCGATAAAAAACAGTGAACTTAAAAGGGTAGGAACATATGTCTACAAATAACGCTTATTACATACCGCACAGGGCGACGTGGCCTATCATGGCGACTTTGGGTCTGACCATCACCTTGGCTGGTTTTGCCAATTACCTTAATGGCGTCGCTATTGGTCCGGCCATGATGGTTATTGGTTTTGCCACTTTCATTGTCATGTTGGCAGGTTGGTTTACTTTGCAAGCTACGGAAAGTGAATCGGGTATGTACAATACCCAAGTGGGCATATCCTACCGTATGGGTATGATGTGGTTTATTTTTTCTGAAATTATGTTTTTCGCCGTGTTTTTTGGCACCCTTTGGTATACCCGTAACCTATCGGTGCATTGGTTGGGTGGTGAAGGGGTTGGTGCGGCAACGAAAGAATTGTTGTGGCCTTCCTATGAACCGACCTGGCCGACAAATGGCCCTGGCAAGGTCGGCGGTGAGTTTGAACCAATGGGTGCATGGGGTCTTCCCTTTATCAACACGCTCATCCTGTTGAGCAGCGGTGTCACTTGTACCTGGGCGCATCACGGCTTGTTGGCTAAGAAGCGGGATCATTTGATTAAAGGCCTGATTGCTACAGTGGCGTTAGGAATTTTGTTCGTGTTCTTCCAAGCCTCGGAATATCATGAGGCTTATACGGAAATGGGTTTGACCTTGGGTTCGGGCATCTACGGGTCTACTTTCTTTATGTTGACCGGTTTCCATGGCTTGCATGTTTGTATCGGTGCGATATTCCTAAGCGTTGTGTTATTCAGAAGCATCAGAGGGCATTTTAAGCCGGAAAATCATTTTGCTTTTGAAGCGGCGGCTTGGTACTGGCACTTTGTTGACGTCGTTTGGTTAGGTTTGTTTATTTTTGTTTATATAATTTAAATAAAACAATTTGTTATCAAAAAGGCGTTGCTTTTGGCAACGCTTTTTTTTTGTCTGTTACTTTTGCGTTTGTTTTGCTTGCTGCATTTGCCTGTAAATTTGAATGTTTTTGCCAATACCTTCAGGTTTAATCAAACCGGTCATTAGCGCGATAAAAACACAAATAAAAATGACGACAGAAATGCTGATTCTGACAGTCAGCGCTTTTAAGACTTTTTCGGAAGGTTCTTGGCCTTTATTCTTGATAAGGTTGTATAAGGCAAAACCTAGGCTACTAATAATCAAGATAAAGGCAAAAATTACGATGCTTTTGATAATCATGGTAAGGTGTCTGTGTCGGGTTAATCGTATATTCTGCGGCAATTTAATTAACAATGCTAACCTAATGACCGGATGTATTTCCTTATGTTTAACTATCGGTTCCAGTTTAATTTTTTGCCCACATTAGCATTTTTTATCCTGATGCCAGTATTTTTGATGCTGGCAAAGTGGCAGTTTGGCCGTGCCGAGGAAAAAAAGATTTTATTGGAAATGGCGGAAAGTCATGCAAAAGAAAAAATTACTGATTTGACCTCGTTAACTAACGTGGACTTAGCCAGCATCCGTTACAAGCAAATTGAATTAGTAGGGCGTTACCACCCTAACCAGCAATTTCTGTTGGATAACCAAATAAAATCAGGAAAGCCCGGATTTATGGTGTTGACCCCATTCTTTGTTGAAGGGTCACAAAATGTCTTATTAGTAAACCGTGGTTGGATACCTTTAGGCAATAATAGGGCTGAGATTCCCGAATTATCGGTTACTAATGCCGTTACTTCACTTCGTGGTCGTATCAATGCATTTCCAAGCGTCGGAATCAAGTTGAAAGGGGCAGAAATCCCCACCAATAGTTGGCCTTCGATATTGCAAATGGTTGACACAAAGAGGGTTGGGGAAAAACTAGGCCGACCAATTTGGTCATTTCAGGTGGAATTAAATGCCGATGAACCCTCCGGCTATAACAGGGATTGGCAATTTAGCAAGGAGATGCAGCCGGAACAACATGTCGCGTATGCCCTGCAATGGTTGGCATTGGCTATTACTCTTACGATTTTATATTTTTGGTACAGTTTGAAAGGCAGGAATGAAGAAACAACAGAATAAAAACCGGGCATTAATCGTATTGATTTTTGCCCTGTCGGTGGTGCCGGTGATAATTGCCGTTTTTTTATACGTCAACCCAAACCTATGGTTAGGTTCCAGTGTGAACAATGGCCGTCTAATAGTTCCGCCGATTCTTAGCCATCCGAAAGACTTTGCTGGCTTTGACGCTTTTTCTACGAGTCATTTAGGCGAATTGAAAGGCCGTTGGCTTATCGCCAACATCGTTCCAAAATCTGAATGCAACGAAATTTGCCTGGACGCCATTTTAAAAACAAGGCAACTGCGCCTGATGTTGGGCAAAGATTTAGCCAGAACCCGCCGTGTCGTGCTGATAACCGGGGGGATGAGTGTGAATGCAGGCCAACAACTTTGGTTAAAAGATAGCCTGTTATGGCGGTTGCGGCAAACCGGAAGTCAGAAGGACGAAGCCCTTTTCCAGCAATTATTAAAAGCGGATAAAAAAATTGAAGGGAATTTGATGGGGCAATTACTAGGTGATGCAGACCCGAAGGCTGCCATGAATTCAGATTTAATTAGACTTATTCCCAAACAAAATATTATTGATCAACTGCATAGGGTAGCCATAAACGGCCTTGCTGATGGCATGTTGTTCCTGATTGATCCGTTAGGCAACGTGATGATGTGGTACGAGCCAGGCTTCGACCCCTATAAAGTGAAAAGCGATTTGCTCCATCTTCTAAAAATTTCACAGATTGGATAGTGACTAAACGATCATGTTTAAAAGATTGGCTTTTTTCTCATTCATCCTAGGTATTATTCTCGTAACGCTAGGCGCTTACGCCCACTTGTCGAAATCGGGTCTGGGCTGTCCGGATTGGCCGACTTGTTTCGGTCATTTTTTTATCTCCCCCGGGGATGATTTCAAATCGATAACGGGCGCTTTCAATATTGAACAATCGTTCGACCGTTGGCAAGTATTGGCCGCAATCGCTTACCGCTATTTGACCGTTGTTTTTGGTTTTTCCCTGTTGGCATTGGCGCTGTCGGCATGGTGGCAAAAAAAGTACCGCCTTGTTGCAGTGACGCAATCTGTAATGTTGTTGGTGTTATTTGGGTTACAGGTGGCGGCCGGCTACTGGGTTTCCATAACTTCAGCGGAACCGATTAGTGTTACGGCGTTGGTGCTAGTGGAAATGCTTGCTTGTTGGTGGTTATTTTCATTGTCGTTACCCAACATAACGAATGGACAGGGACAGCCCCGGGTGGTCAACCGCTTGCTGATCAATTTCAACCGTTTTGCGATGCTGGCGTTGTTTCTCCATATTGCTTATGTGACATGGAGATTGGCGAACTATGCGAACTTTGAGTTCCGAGGTATGCCGACGAGTTGGAGCGAAACCCGGTTGTTTTTAGAGCAAGGTGTTATTGTCATCGACGATAGCACGCTTAAGTTCTGGGCATATATCACCAGTGTTTTGGTTAATTTCACGTTGTTGAGCATACTTGCCGCGGTGGCAACCGTAAAACGAGAAAAGCGCACCATTACGGTTTCCAGTTGGGTCGCTTGGGTGTTATTCATCGTTCTTGCCGCTTTGGAAGTGGTTGGATATTTGGGCGAATTGCCGATATGGACGGTTGTTATCCATAACGTTACGGGCGTTTTGGCATTACTGCCGTTGATCGTCATCGCCCGATATGGCGGCCTCGCATTGCCAGAAGCGGAAGCCCCAACTGTTGCGGTTGCTCAAGTACGGCAGGTGCCGCTGGTGCGGGCAGAGCTTGTTCCCGTTATCCCGGAGGCGAAACCTGGGTCCTTGTATGTCCGGTTGACGTCACAATTGCAACGGACGCGAACCGGCTTAAGCGGAGTGTTAGGCCATTTGTCCTTGAGGCAAAAGCATATCGACCCGGATTTTCTGGAAGAGTTGGAGGCTAACCTGTTGATGGCCGACATTGGCATTAACGTGACCCGGCAAATTATCGGGCAATTGGCCGAAAGCCAGGAGCGGCGCCAACTGAACGATCCAGCATCCCTTACCGCAATATTGAGGCAATCCCTTCTACAGGTTTTAGAGCCGTGTAGCCAAATTTTGGCAATCCCTAAACAGGATAAACCTTTCGTCATTTTAGTCGTCGGCATCAACGGCGCCGGTAAGACCACCACCATAGGAAAAATGGCAAAAAAGCTTCAAGCTCAAGGGCATAGCGTTATGCTGGCGGCAGGCGACACGTTCAGGGCCGCCGCTGTAGAGCAACTTCAGGCATGGGGGGGTCGTAACGGTATTGCCGTTATCGCCCAACATACTGGCGCAGATTCCGCATCGGTGATTTTTGACGCATTACAATCCGCCCAAGCTAAAAAAATCGATGTCTTGATTGCTGACACCGCCGGGCGTTTGCATACTAAGTCCCATTTGATGGACGAGCTGAAAAAAGTGAAGCGGATCATGGGCAAGCTGGATGACGCCGCCCCCCATGAAGTGTTGTTGGTGCTCGATGCCGGAACCGGCCAAAACGCATTGTCACAGGCTAAGTTGTTTAATGCAGCGGTGGGTGTCACCGGTTTGGCGTTGACAAAGCTAGATGGTACGGCAAAAGGCGGGGTGATTTTTGCGTTATCGCAGCAATTCGGAATACCCATCCGGTTCATCGGCATAGGTGAGGGCATTGATGATTTGCAAGATTTTCATGCTGAAACGTTTGTCGATGCCTTGTTGGCCAGGGATTAGGCAGCAGATGCTCAAGTTTGAAAAAGTCAGCAAGCGTTATGATGAAACCGGCGAAGTTTTAACGGACATCAATTTTCAGCTTAAGCCGGGTGAAATCGCATTTTTAACCGGTCATTCGGGTGCTGGAAAAAGCACGTTGCTGAAACTCATCGGGGTCATGGAACGTTGTTCCCACGGCAACATATGGTTGGATGGGGAAAACCTTTGCACGGCCAAACACCGGCAGTTGCCCTTCATCCGCAGGAAAATGGGTTTTATTTATCAAGATTACAAACTGTTGCAAGACCGGACCGTGTTTGACAATGTGGCCTTGCCTTTGGTGATTGCAGGTTTCCCCCATTATGAAATAGTACGCAAAGTCAGGGCCGCCCTCGATAAAGTCAGCCTAACCGGAAAAGAAAGAAAATACCCATTCGCCTTATCGGGCGGCGAACAACAACGGGTGGGTATTGCCCGCGCCATCGTCAACAGGCCCCCCATCATTATTGCCGATGAGCCTACCGGGAATCTTGATCCTGAACTGGCTTTAGAGATTATGAAATTATTTGTCAGCTTCCAACAGGTGGGCGTCACTGTTTTGATAGCGACGCATGACATCTCATTAATTGGCAAAATGAACCATAGGGTGTTAAAGCTAAGCTGTGGCAAATTGGTTTCGGGATGATTTCGTAAGATGAAACGGCGTAAACAAACCCGCGAGGTCAATTATGTGCCTCCGGTTAGGCACGAAATCCGGCAAACCCGGCGGGCAGGCGGGGATTTTTCCGACAGGCTAAACGCTTACCGCGACGCCCATGTTTTTGCCCTGTTTTCAAGTTTAGGTAGGCTTGTGCGTTCGCCTTTTAGTTCGCTGATGACTATTGCGGTTTTGACTATCGCCATTGTCATTGCCGCAGGGTTCCAGTTGCTGGTCTTCAATCTTCAGCAATTGTCAGGCGATCTGGAAGCGACAGCGCAAATTTCCTTATATTTGAAAGATAAAGTTTCTGACGCTGAGGCTCGGAAATTGGCCGACACCATCAGCCAAAACCCTGATGTCAGTCAGGTAATGGTAATCAGCAAAGACGAAGCCTTAGCCGAGTTCAAGCTTCATGGTGGTTTTGGTGAGGCTATCGACGCCTTAAGCAACAATCCCTTACCTGCGGTCATCACCGTTTTGCCTGCGGGGCATGTAAAAAATAAGGGGAAATTAACCCAATTGCAACAGACCCTACAGCAAATTGAGTCTGTTGATGTCGCACAAATGGACACGCTGTGGGTGGAAAGGCTACGCGCAATCATTGCCGTTGCCGAACAAGGCTTGGGTATGGTCAATATTTTGTTGGGGTTTGCCGTCTTGTTTATTTCAGGGAACACCATACGGCAAGAATTGCATGGTCGTCGGCAAGAAGTGGTTATCGCCAAATTAGTCGGCGCTACGGACGGGTTTATCCAACGGCCATTTTTATACACCGGGTTTTGGTTTGGATTCATTTCGGGCGTATTGGCATGGTTTGTGGTCACCATCATTATGCTTTTGCTATGGCAGTCAGTCGAAGCGGTATCTCGGCTCTATGGTGGCGGTTTTCATTTATTGTTTTTTAGCGTGGCCGACACCTTCAAGTTGATTGGCATTTCTGCGGCGCTCGGTGTTTTGGCCTCTTGGGCGGTGTTATGGCATCAATTGCGTTTTACCGTTCCGGAATAATGATTAGCACTCGTTGTCATAGAGTGCTAAAATTATTCGAAATTTATTGACAAGTGAGGTAGAAATGAGCAGCGCATTAGTATTACCCGTTAACTTATCGGTCGGGACCTTCGATGCTTATCTAGGTTTGGTCAAACAAATGCCCAAGCTCAGCGTTGAACAAGAACATGAATTAGCGGTTAAATTCCGCGACTCTGGCGACCTAGAAGCGGCACGCCAGTTGGTTATGGGCAACTTGCGCTTCGTCGTCCATGTCGCTAAAGGTTACAGCGGTTACGGTTTGCCGATGCCAGATATTATCCAAGAAGGCAATGTCGGCTTGATGAAAGCGGTCAAACGGTTTGACCCTGATATTGGCGTACGGTTAATCACGTTTGCGGTTCATTGGATCAAAGCAGAAATCCATGAATATGTCATCAAAAACTGGGGCATTGTCAAGGTGGCGACCACTAAATCGCAACGTAAGTTGTTCTTTAATTTGCGTAAGTCAAAAGAAAACGTGGGTTGGTTGTCCAATGATGAGGCAACCGCCATCGCCAGTGGCCTTAACGTCGAGCTGGGCAGCGTTTATGAGATGGAAAAACGCTTGGGTAACCGTGACATGTCATTTGACCTTTGCGGCGATGAGTCGGAGCATGATCATTACGTTGCGCCGGCCTCCTACTTGCAACAGCATGGGGCGGATCCTGCCGTGATGCTAGAAAACGCCGATTGGGAAGGCCGTGAACAGCAAGCCTTAGCTGAGGCTATGGCCGCTTTGGATGAGCGGAGTAAAGACATCCTGGAGTCGCGCTGGCTAGCGGAGAAAAAATCCACCTTGCACGAACTGGCCGAACGTTATCAGGTGTCGGCCGAGCGGATCAGGCAATTGGAACAAAATGCCATGAAGCGATTGCGGGCTTCCCTGGTGTTGGCAGCCTGACGGTAAGTGGGTTCCTGAGAGGAAACAAGGCCTGGTGGTCAATCCGCCAGGCTTTTTTTTTGCCTAAGCGTGGGTTACGCAGGGTTAAGCAAATTCAATAAGAGTTGTGCTTGTTGCGCGGCTTCCAGTCCCATTGTGGTCAAATATCCGCCATCTAATTGAGTGATCAAGCCCTTATGAAACAGACGTTCGGTCGCGGCGACCACTTCCGGCGCCGCACTGTGTTTATGGACTTTTATCCCCTCTAGCGTGGTGCTGAGGTTATAACGCACGAGTATGTTCAGTTCTGCTAACAATTCGGTGGTGTAGATCATAAGGTTGTCCTTGTTGTAATTATGGGAGCGTGGTTGGGTTTTTAGGCGTTATTTGATCGTGACCGGCTTAAACCACCCTGTCTTCCGGTTCCAGGCCTGCAAAAAAAGCCGCGATATTGTTGAGTACGCGGTTTCCCATTGCCACCCGGGTTTCTTCAGTGGCGCTGCCGATATGGGGCAGCAAGGTGACGTTATGCAAACGCAGCAGCCCCGGATCCAAATTCGGTTCACCTTCAAATACATCAAGGCCTGCCCCTGCGATCCAGCCAGCTGTTAAGGCCTTGGTCAGCGCTTTGGTATCAACGACATCGCCGCGTGCGGTGTTGATGAGATGCGCGCAAGGCTGCATCAATTGCAGACGCTTTTCATTGATTAAATGTTTGGTCGCGGCGCCCCCGGGGCAGTGTAATGAGACAAAATGGGCTGCGGTCATCAATTCTTCTACAGAATCACAACGCACCGCCTGTAATTCGTCGACAATCGCTTGCTCAGGCACTGATGGCGCATAAAACAGGATTTTCATGCCAAAGCCATGGCGGGCTTTCCTCGCCATAGCCTGGGCGATACGGCCAAAGCCGATCAAGCCCAGCGTCTTACCGGTGACCTTTTGGCCGAGCAACTGGGTAGGTCCCCAGCCTTGCCATTTCCCGTTCAGGATCATCCGCTGCCCTTCGGCGGCTCGCCGCGCCGACATCAGCAACAACAGCATGGCGACATCGGCAGTGCAGTCAGTCAGTACATGCGGGGTGTTGGTGACGACAAGCCCCTGTTCCTTGGCGGCGTTGATGTCGATGTTGTTGTAACCGACACCGAAGTTGCCGATGATTTTGACCCGCCGGTCGGCGACGCCGATGATGTCCGCCGTAATCGGGTCGGTCACGGTAGGCAATAGCGCATCCGCAGTTTGCATCGCTTGCTTTAACGCTGCTGCGGTCATGGGGATGTCCGTTTCGTTAAGCTTTACATCGTAAAGCCGTTTCAACCCGGCTTCAACCTCGGTAGGCCAGCGGCGGGTGACAATCACTTTGGGTTTGTGCATGGGCAAGTCTCCAGTAAACGCTACGCGAGGTAAGGAACAAGCGGGCTGGGGCGAAGGCCTGTTTCCTACTCCCGAATGCGGATTACGCCGTGGCGCGGTAATACGCAATCGCCGCCGCCACGCCACTACCCGGTTGTATGGCGATGCCGCTGTCCAACAAGGCCATTTCCACGCCGGCAATCGCACCTAACATAGAGACATCATTCATATCGCCTAAATGGCCGATACGGAACACTTTGCCGGCCACTTCGGATAAGCCGGCGCCTAAAGAAATATTGTATTTGTTAAAGGCGGCACTGATGACTAAGCGGGCGTCTTGGTCTTCAGGGACGACAATCGCCGATACGGTATTGGACTCGAATCCGGGTTGGGCGCACAGTTTCAAGCCCCATGCCGCAATGGCCCTGCGGGTGCCCTCGGCCAAACGGTAGTGGCGGGCAAAAACGTTTTCCAAACCTTCGGCCAGCAACAAATCCAATGCCTGACGCAAGCCGTACAACAAGGGCAGGTTAGGCGTGTACGGGGTATAGCCGTCTTTATTGGCGTTCATTTGGTCTTTCAAGTCCAAAAAGCAACGCGGATAATTGCAGGTTTCCACTCTGGCCAAGGCTTTTGGGCTGAATGCCACTAAAGCACCGCCGGCCGGCAACATAAAGCCTTTTTGTGAACCGCTGATGGCGCCATCCACACCCCATTCATCCATGCGGAAATCAATGCTGGCGATGGAGCTGACCCCGTCGACGAACAGCAGGGCAGGGTGGTCGGCCGCATCCATCGCCTTGCGGACACCGCCAATATCACTGGTCACGCCGGTGGCGGTTTCGTTGTGGGTGGCTAAAACGGCTTTGATTTCATGGTTTTTATCTTCCTTCAAACGAGCTTCCAATTTATCCAATGGAATGCCCATGCCCCAGGGTTCGTTATGGATTTCCATGTTAAAGCCTAGGCGTTTGCCCATTTCCGCCCACAAATGGCTGAATTGACCGAAACGGTAAATTAATATCTTGTCGCCAAGGTTTAAGGTGTTGGTCAAGGCAATTTCCCAGCCTGCCGTACCCGTGGCGGGGAAAACGAAGGCCTGGCCGGCTTCGGTCTTAAAAATTTTTTTCAGGTCTTGAAGCAAAGGCAGCATCAATTTGGGGAAGGCCGGTGAACGATGGTCTTCCATTTGGACGTGCATTGCGTTCAATACGGATTGCGGAACGTTGGTAGGGCCTGGGATGTAGAGATGGTTACGACCTGCCATGATAATATTGCCTCAAAACTTAACTGGTTGATTGAAAATAAGAAATGGCTTTTTAATAAGCCTTAAACGCAGAAGATTTATAATCATGACATAGCCAATACTAATCGGCAAGGTTTGATTTTTGACTAATAATTGACATTAACCCCCCTAAAAGTAGAATGGTCGGTTTATTTTGGCTTCGGCCATTTTGTTGCAACCCGGTTAGTAGTCAGGCTAAACGGGTGCTATGACATGAGGAATGGTGATGAGTCACACATTGTATACAGCCTCGGTACAACGGGTACAACGCTGTGAATTGGCGGTCCCTGGTTCCAATCCAGAGATGTTCGGCAAAGCCTTGGCCAGCGGCGTGGATTTCGTGTTTCTCGACCTGGAAGATGCGGTAGCCCCAGACGACAAACTGACTGCCCGAAAGAACATTATTGCAGCCCTGAATGATTTGGATTGGCGCGGCGCGGGCATCACCGTTTCCGTGCGCATCAATGGCTTGGATACCCAATACATGGTCAGGGATGTGGTTGATCTGGTGGAACAGGCTGGCAGCAAGATTGATACCATCCTGATTCCAAAAGTGGGTGTTTACAGCGATGTGTACATGGTTGAAGCGATGCTGAACCAATTGGAAATGCAGCAAGGCCTGGCTCATAAAATTGGCATCGAAGCCTTGATCGAAACCGCTCTAGGCATGGCCAATGTTGAGGACATCGCCCGTCAAGGCGCATGCGGTAGGCTTGAAGCGTTGCACTTTGGTGTGGCCGATTACGCCGCCAGCAACCGCGCCCGCACCACCAACATCGGCGGCCTGAACCCGGATTATCCCGGCGACCAATGGCACGCCGCCATCAGCCGCATGACCGTCGCCTGCCGCGCATACGGTTTACGCCCTATCGATGGGCCGTTCGGCGATTTGAAAGACCCGGAAGGTTACGTTTTGGCCGCCAAACGCGCCGCCGCCTTGGGCTGTGAAGGCAAATGGGCGATCCATCCCAGTCAAATTCCGTTGGCCAACGAAGTGTTTACCCCACCGATAGCCGAAGTGGCAAAGGCGCACAGGATTTTAGCCGCTTTGCAAGAAGCGGCAGCCCAGGGCAAGGGTGCTGCGGCTTTGGATGGACGTCTGATTGACGCCGCTTCAGAGCGTATGGCGAACAATATCGTTAACATGGCCGAGGCGATTTCGGCGAAAAACCAATGACCATTTTTTAGGCGCGGCCAGTCCAAACAGGGCTAGGTTGCGCTGGCTTGCTTAACACCATGCGATAAGGAGACGTTGTGGATATCCACGAATATCAAGCAAAAGAATTACTAAGCGGGTATGGCGTAAAAATCGCAGAAGGCGGTTTGGCCTATAGCCCGGAAGATGCCGTGCAACGTGCGCGGGAATTGGGTGGGCATGTTTGGGCGGTCAAGGCGCAAATCCATTCTGGCGCCAGGGGTAAGGCAGGGGGGGTTAGGTTGTGCAAAAACCACGATGAAGTGGAGGCCGCAGCGGAAGATTTGTTGGGCAAACGCTTGGTGACCCACCAAACCGGCCCGGCGGGAAAGTTTTGCGGCAGGTTGTATATCGAAGCCGGGACGGACATCGCCAAGGAAATGTATTTTTGTTTTTTAGTGGACCGTAGCGCCGAGCGCATCGTCATGGTCGGTTCCGCGCAAGGCGGCATGGACATCGAGGAACTGGCGGCAACCCAACCGGAAGCCATCAGCAAGATTTACATCGAACCGGCGGTAGGTTTGCTCGAATACCAAGCCCGCGAAATGGCCTTTGCCTTGGGCTTGGATGCCGAAACCCTAAGCCATGCGGTTAAAACCATTAAGGGCTGTTACCGGGCCTTGCGTGAGCTGGATGCCAACATGTTGGAAATCAACCCGTTGGTGTTAACTAGCAGCAGCGAGCTGCTGGCCTTGGATGCGAAAATGGGCTTCGATGAAAACGCCTTGTTCCGGCAACACAGGATTTCCGAATTGCGCGACAAAACCCAAGAAGACCCGCGCGAAACCGCCGCCGCCGACCGCGGCTTAAGTTACGTCGGTTTGGACGGCGACATCGGCTGCATGATCAACGGTGCGGGACTAGCGATGGCGACCATGGACATGATTAAGCTGGCAGGCGGCGAACCGGCCAATTTCTTGGATGTCGGCGGCGGCGCCTCGGCGGAACGTACGGAAAAAGCCTTCCGCTTGGTGTTGGCCGACAAAAACGTCAAGGCCATGCTGGTCAACATCTTCGCCGGTATCAACCGCTGTGATTGGATTGCCGAGGGCGTGGTGCAAGCGGTGAGAAAAATCGACATGCAGATGCCTTTGATCGTCAGGCTGTCTGGTACCAACGTCGAAGCGGGTCGGCGTATCCTCAAAGACAGCGGCCTGCCGATTATCACCGCCGAAACCTTGGCGGAAGCGGCTGAAAAAGCCGTGGCGGCGCGTAATCAAGTCGTCGCGCAATAGCGTTAAGGAACGGTATAAATGGCTATTTTTATTAACGAAAACACCCGTATCATCGTCCAGGGCTTCACCGGGAAAATCGGTAGCTTCCATGCCCAAGACATGATCAACTACGGCTCCAACGTGGTGGGCGGGGTCACTCCGGGAAAAGGCGGGCAAA
>DBNZ01000215.1:0-753 GCA_002299495.1 Methylococcaceae bacterium UBA659 | reverse complement strand
GCCGCCGATTCCATCATGGAAGCGGCCGATGCCGGCATCAAATACTGCGTCGCCATCACCGACGGTATCCCAACCCAGGACATGATGGGCGTGAAAAACTTCTTGCGCCGCTTCCCGAAAGACCAGCGCATGATCCTGACCGGTCCTAATTGCGCCGGCACCATTAGTCCTGGGCGCGCCATGCTGGGTATTATGCCGGGCCACATTTACACGCCAGGCCATGTCGGTATTGTCGGGCGTTCCGGCACCTTAGGCTATGAGGCGGCTGACCAGATGAAGCGGTTAGGGATAGGTGTGTCGACGTCTGTCGGCATCGGCGGCGACCCGATCAACGGTAGCTCGCATCTCAATATTTTCGAGCATTTCGAGCAAGACCAGGAAACCCAAGTAGTGCTGATGATTGGTGAAATTGGGGGACCGCAAGAAGTCGAGGCCGGAGCATTTGCCAAAGAACACATGAGCAAGCCGGTCGTGGCCTATATCGCTGGTTTGACCGCACCAGAAGGCCGCCGCATGGGCCATGCCGGGGCGATTATTTCCTCAGCCGGGGAAAGCGCCGCAGAAAAAGTCGCTAGGTTGAGGGAATTGGGGGTCACCATTTGCCCAACGCCAGCGACTATGGGGTCTACGGTGGCACAAGTGTTGGCTAAGTTGAAATAAAAAATGCCGCCTTTTTTGGCAAGCGGCGGCCTTCTCCGAAACGCCCCCGATCAAAAACAATATGTTGAAATTACAATACTCTGATTAAATAAT
>DBNZ01000201.1 GCA_002299495.1 Methylococcaceae bacterium UBA659 | reverse complement strand
TACCGAAAACTTTCCAACGCTTTGTTGCGCTTTATCTGGCCCCGAATGACACAAAACACGAAAACTCACTCGCATGTTTCTACCCGCCGCCTTAATTTTTTTGCTCTTGATGACACCTGCGCCTTGTTGGGCGAAAGCCCAGGCAATCACCGAGCTGAAACCATCGGCGACAGAATTGCTTTATACCCAAGACACCCTAAAAGATAAGCTAAAAAGTCTTAATGACAGGCAAGGTATCGAAGAAGCAATCAAGTCCAGAATGGTAAAGCACTATGAGTCTGCAATAAGTAACTTAGGCCTGATCGACGCCTTCAATCAGCGCACAGCTGCATTTAAACGTTCCATCAAGGAGGCACCGGTCGAGACCAAAAGATTACAAAATGAAATAAGCCAATTCCAGTCGCAGAACGCCCAACCAACGCCCGAACATTTCAGCCGTATAAGCACTGAGGAGCTGGAACAAAGATTAATCTTAGAAAAAGCAAAAATGAGTAGCCTAGATGACCCATTAAAAAAAATTGTTAATGAACTGGCTCTACAAAACAACAGGCCGGCATCGATCCGTTCTGAAATGGTGGCTGCACAACAAGAAATAGATAATGGCCAAAAAAAATTAAGCGCATTAGCGGCAAGCGCCTCTACCCAGTTAGAGCTTGAGGCCGAGCAAATCTATTTAAAAACCATGATGGATGCGCGGATCGCTGAGTTAAACAGCTTGGAAATCGAAGCCATTAGCAACCCGGCCAGGGTTGGGTTGTTAAAAACCCAGTCCCTATGGCTAGGTATGCAAAAGGAAAACAATATCTTTTTGGTCAGTAACATAGAAAGTTTGTTGGCGGAGCGAAGAAAACAGGAAGCCAAAGAAACCCAAAGCGCACTCAACCAAGCTGAAAAAGAACTGGCGGGTAAGCCTGCGGTTATCCAAGCGCTTACCCGTGAAAATATTCAATACAGCCGGGAATTACAGGAAATCACCGATAAGATTGAAAACTTATTGTCCCAAAAGGCCACGCTAGACCTAAAAGCGGAAGAAATTGAAAATAATTTTAAAGGTGCTGAGAAAAAAATCGATTTAGCGGGCTTAAGCCCGGCGCTGGGAAAAATACTGAGGCAACAAAGGCGCCAATTATCGCTTGATAGCCAATGGCCCACTTTAGTGGACACCATACAAAACGAGACCGCCTTAGCTAGCCTGAGTCAGTTTAAAGTTGAAGAGCGGTTGGACAAATTAGTGGATATTGATGCCGCATTAAAAGAGATAATGGCGTCCCAAGTGCCAGAAAACCTGCCTTATATCCAACGGATGATAATACAGGCGGAAGCGCGCTTATTGCTGAACAATCAAAAAGATTTACTGATAAAGCTGGAATCGGCAGATAAAACTTATTTAAGGTCGCTGGGCGACTTTGATTTCGCCCGCGAAAAAATGGTTGCGAAGGCAAAGCAGTTTGCCGATTACTTGGATAAAAATTTGCTGTGGGTGCCTAGTTCCAACCCTATCAATTTAGATTTCCCGTTAGAACTGGCAAAGTCTATCAGGGTGCTGATTACACCCGCCAATTGGATAAGTTTGGGCACAGATAGCGGCAACGCTATGGCCAAACGGCCATTGGCCAGCCTCCTCATTATATTGGCTTTTATCACGTGTATTGTTGGACGTGGCCGTTGCAAGAAACAGATTGAAGACTTATCAGAAAATGTAGGCAAGCTTTATACCGACCGCTTCATTTATACCTTAAGCGCTTTTCCGCTAACGCTGATCCTGGTTTTGCCCATACCCATTTTGGGCTATGGTTGGGGATGGCTGCTCAGTAATCATTACCAAGGGGGCGACTTTAGCAAAGCCATTGGGGTGGGCTTGCAATCCGCCTCCGTGGCTTTGCTGTTGTTAGAATTTTTTTTCCGGCTGTTTTCCGCAAAAGGGATAGCGCGTATTCATTTCCAATGGCAAAAAGACAGCGTACTGTTGTTATGCAACCAAATTACATGGCTTCGGTTTGTGGTCATACCGGCGATTTTTTTGATCGGCATCACCGGAGCCTCAACAGTGATAGCCTACAGCGATAGCTTAGGGCGGTTAGCGCTAATCGTTGCACTGATCGGAATGGCGGTTTTATTGCACAGGCTATTAAATCCTAATGGTTGTTTAATGAAACCTTTCCTTTTAGAGCACCCTAACAGCACCCTCAATAAATTCCGCTTCCTTTGGTATCCAGTTGCTTTTTTGTCCCCGTTGGTAGTCATCGGTTTTGCCGCTACCGGTTATTATTTAAGCGCCTTGGAGTTACAACAAAAGTTAGGCGCCTCCTTAGGGTTAATTTTTCTCGTCGTTGTGCTCCATCAGTTGGTTCTAAGATGGCTTAACTTAGTCAATCGGCAAATAGCCCTCGAAAACATCCGCCAGAAAAGGAAGGCCGCCATGCAGAGTGACAAACACTCCGCCCCGCCAGGCAGTGAAGAGCCGATGTTACCGATAGAGGAGCAATTGATTGACATACCCAAGATCAACGCCCAAACCATGAAGCTGGTCAACATGCTCATTAGTATCACAATAATCATTGGCTTTTGGTTGATATGGGGCAACATTTTGCCCGCGTTTTCATTCCTTGACCACATCGCGCTTTGGCAACATGAAGTCACCATCGACAAGCAACCGACGATGCAGCCGATTACCTTGACCAACCTGCTGTTGGCCTTGCTGTATGGGTTTGTCACGATAGTGTCGGTCATTAATTTTTCGGGGTTGATGGAGCTGCTGTTATTCGGAAGGATGGGCATGGAACCTGGCAGCCGTTATGCTATTAATCAAATGGCCAAATATGTGATGGTCTCGATAGGGATTATTACCATCGCCAATGAATTGGGTGGCAGTTGGTCGAAAGTCCAATGGTTGGTCGCCGCCTTAAGCGTGGGTTTAGGTTTTGGTTTGCAAGAAATATTTGCCAACTTAGTCTCTGGTATCATCTTGCTGTTTGAACGCCCCATCCGGGTCGGCGATACCGTCACCATTGGCGCAGTCACGGGTAAAGTCAGCCGTATCCAAATGCGCGCCACAACCATTATTGACTGGGATCAAAAGGAACTGGTGGTACCCAATAAAACCTTCATCACCAGCGAATTGGTTAACTGGACGTTAAGCGACGCCATCACCCGTGTAGTTATTCCCGTTGGGATTGCTTATGGCTCCGATGTCGAAAAAGCCCATAGGGTCATGATGGAAACCGTTCTGTCTACGCCTCTGGTGTTAAAAGACCCGGAACCCTGCGTGTTGTTTATGGAATTTGGGGACAGCTCGCTGCATTTTTCGGTGCGGGTGTTTGTCAGCGAAACCGGGCATCGATTGCCCGTCATTCACGACTTGCATGTCCGGTTAGAGAAGGCGCTACGCGAAAACCACATTAACATCCCTTTGCCACAACGCGAATTGCATATCCGTTCTGCAGTAACAGTGCCATTATCGGTCGAAACCATGGACTGGCAGAACGCATCGGCAATCCGTTAGAACATGCTTTAAAATCGGCTACGCGGTCCGATGGCTGCGTTGCGCTACCGCCTGCATCAAGCCCCTCCCCTACCCGACTATCTTTTTCCCCATGCTAAATTTCAAACACATCACCTTGCGCCGGGGCGCCAGAATACTTTTCGCCAAGGCCTCATTTATCCTCCACAAAGGCCAGAAAATCGGTTTCACCGGCGCTAACGGCGTCGGCAAGTCCAGCCTGTTTGCGATGGTCAAGGGCGAACTCTACCCAGACGCAGGCGAGTTCATCATGCCGCCCCATCTTGCGGTGGCCCATGTCGCCCAAGAGACACCTGCGGTAAGTTGCGCCGCCATTGATTATGTCATCGACGGCGACCAAGAACTCCGCCAGCTACAACAGCAATTGGTAGCCGCTGAACAGCAAGGCGATGGCATCAAGCTGGCCGAACTCCACGCCACGTTGGACATTATTGGCGGTTACCGCGCCCAGGTTAGGGCTTCGCGGCTGATGGACGGCCTAGGCTTCACCACCGCCCAGGAACAGCAGCCGGTTAGTTCTTTTTCCGGCGGTTGGCGCATGCGCCTGAACCTAGCGCAAGCGTTGATGTGCCGCTCCGACGTCCTGTTACTGGATGAACCGACCAACCACCTGGACTTGGATGCGGTCATCTGGCTGCAAGACTGGCTATACAAATACCCAGGCACCTTGCTGCTGATTTCACACGACCGCGATTTCCTCGACGCCATCACCGACCATATCGTCCATATCGAGCAACAAAAAGCGAACATTTATACGGGTAACTATTCCGCGTTTGAACGCATGCGGGCGGAACGCCTAGCGCAGCAACAAGCCGCCTACCAAAAACAACAGCGCGAAATCGCGCATATTCAAAGCTTTATCGACCGCTTCAAGGCGCAGGCCACCAAGGCGCGGCAGGCGCAAAGCCGGATCAAAGCCCTAGAGCGCATGGAAGCCATCGCGGGGGCCCATGTCGATTCACCGTTCACGTTCACTTTCCAAGAACCAGGCAGGATGCCCAACCCATTGCTTAACCTGGAAAAAGCCGACATCGGTTATGGCGACAAAATCATCGTCAAACAAATCGGCCTGTCGATAATACCCGGCGACCGGGTTGGCCTGTTAGGGCCTAACGGAGCCGGTAAATCCAGCCTGATTAAAGTGCTGGCGGGGGACATGCCGCCCTTAACGGGTATACGACTGCCCGCCGACACCCTTAGAATTGGCTATTTTGCCCAGCACCAACTGGAACAATTGCGCTTGGACGAAAGCCCGTTGTGGCATCTGCAACAACTGGACAAACAAGCCTCTGAAAGGGACATCCGGAATTTTTTGGGTGGCTTTGATTTCCAGGGCGATAAAGTGCTGGAACCGGTCAAGCCGTTTTCCGGCGGTGAAAAAGCCCGCCTGGTGCTGGCCTTGCTGGTCTACCAAAACCCCAATTTGTTGCTGTTGGACGAACCTACTAACCACTTGGACCTAGAAATGCGCCACGCCTTGACCGTCGCCTTGCAGGATTACCAAGGCGCCTTAGTGGTGGTCTCGCACGACCGGCACTTGCTGCGTACCGTCACCGACCGCTTGCTGCTGGTCGCAGACGGCAAAGTGCAAGCGTTTGACGGTGATCTGGACGATTACCGCGATTGGCTGAACGAGCAGAAAAAAACCGCCGAAGACAAAACCGTGCCCGCAGACGATACGGCAGTATCGCGCAAAGACCAGCGCAAACAAAACGCTGAACGCCGGCAGCGGCAAAAACCGTTATTGGATGCGTTGAAAAAAGCCGAGCAAACGGTAGAAAAATACCATACCGAACAACGCGAACTGGAGCGGCAACTGGCCGACCCGAACATTTACACCGACAGCGAGAAAGCCATTTTAAAACAATTGCTAGAGCGAAAAGCCCGGATCGACAAAGCCTTGGAAGCCGCCGAAGCCGATTGGCTGGAGGCGGAAGAACGCTTACAAGAAGCCGACTTAGCGCAGTAAACTTTGTATGCTGATAACCCGCTAACCTATCGTGCGTATCCTTGGCATAGACCCTGGCTCCAGGCTTACCGGCTTCGGTGTTATTGAATTCAAGACACAAGGTTTCACCTATGTGATGAGCGGCAGTATCCGCATTAACGCGGACTATTTTCCGGACAGGCTAAAACAGATTTTTGATGGTATCATCTCGGTGACACACGCCCACCGCCCCGATCACGTCGCCATAGAGCAGGTCTTCATGCACAAAAACGCCGATTCCGCCCTGAAACTCGGCCAAGCCCGTGGCGCTGCCATCTGTGCGGCGCAATTAAGCGACCTGCCCATCTTTGAATACGCCGCAAGGGAAGTCAAACAAGCCTTGGTTGGCAAAGGCAACGCCGATAAATTGCAAGTCCAGCACATGGTAAAAATCCTGTTGAACCTCCACGGCCCGCTACAAATCGACGCCAGCGATGCCTTAGCCATCGCCATCTGCCATGCCCATACCCAACAAACCGCAAACCGGCTGGGGGGGAAATTACCATGATCGGTTTTTTACGCGGCAAATTGGTGCAAAAGGCCCCGCCGTCGTTAATCATGGATGTGCAAGGGGTAGGTTACGAACTGGAAGCGCCGATGACCACTTTTTATCAATTGCCGCAATTAGGCAATGAAATCTTTTTGCATACCCACCTAGTGGTGCGGGAAGATGCCCATAGCCTGTTTGGTTTCGCCGCCGAACCTGACCGTGCGTTATTTAGACTACTAATTAAAATCAACGGGGTCGGCCCAAAGTTGGCGTTGACCCTCTTATCGGGGTTAAATGCGGACGAGTTCCACGACTGCATCCACCGTAATGACAGCCAAACCCTGACCCGCCTACCCGGAGTCGGCAAAAAAACCGCCGAACGCCTGTTGATAGAGCTGCGCGACCGCTTGCCCGAAACAGGAGTCATCCCATCCGTTAGCGACCGACCCGACGGATGGCCTGTTGCGACCACCTACGGCGCCAAGCAAGAGGCCGTCAGTGCCCTCTGTTCATTAGGGTATAAACCACAAGACGCCGCCAAAATGGTTCAGCCGCTCGAAACCGACGGTAAAAGTTGCGAGGACATCATCCGCCTAGCCTTGCAAGGGGCGGCGCGGTGATCGAAAACGACCGCCTCATCACCGCCCATCAACGCGGTGACGAAGAACGCCAAGACCGCGCTATCCGACCAAAACGGCTGGCCGATTACATTGGCCAGCCGGAATTGCGGATGCAAATGGAAATATTCATCCAAGCCGCCAGACAACGCCAAGAAGCCCTAGACCATGTGTTGATTTTTGGCCCGCCCGGCTTAGGTAAAACCACGCTCGCGAATATTATCGCCGCCGAAATGTCGGTCAGCATACGCCAGACTTCGGGACCGGTTTTGGAAAAAGCCGGCGACTTAGCCGCCCTGCTAACCAACCTTGAAGCCCACGACGTGTTGTTCATCGACGAGATCCACCGGCTCAACCCGGCGGTGGAGGAAATCCTCTACCCTGCGATGGAAGATTACCAACTGGATTTGATGATCGGCGAGGGTCCCGCCGCCCGCTCCATCAAACTGGATTTGCCGCCATTCACCCTAGTAGGCGCCACCACCCGCGCCGGTCTCTTGACCTCACCCTTGCGCGACCGTTTCGGTATCGTACAACGCCTAGAGTTCTACAGTATCGAGGATTTAAGCCACATCGTGCTACGGTCAGCCAAATTGCTAGGCATCGGCATGGAACCGCCAGGCGCGGTGGAAATCGCCAAACGCGCCCGTGGCACCCCACGCATCGCCAACCGGTTACTGCGCCGCGTGCGCGATTATGCACAAGTCAAAGGCAATGGTATTATCAGCCAAAACATCGCCGTACAAGCCTTAGACCTGTTGCGAGTGGACAGCAATGGCTTTGACGCCCTTGACCGTAAGCTATTGATGGCCATGATCGAACACTTTGCCGGAGGGCCGGTGGGTTTAGACACCTTAGCGGCCTCGATCAGTGAAGAACGCGGCACCATAGAAGACGTGTTAGAGCCCTATTTGCTGCAACAAGGTTTCATCATGCGCACACCGCGTGGCCGGGTCGTGACCGAAAACGCCTACTTGCATTTTGGCCTGCAACCGCCAAAATTACCGGCATCGTCCCACTTATTTGCGCTATAAAAAACCGCCCCCCGATGACCCGTTTACACGAACAAGATTTTTACAGCTGGACCCAACAACAAGTGGACTTATTGAAAACAGGCCAAATGGAAATGTTGGATGTCGATTATTTGATTGAGGAACTGGAAAACATAGGAGCCAGTGCCAAGCGTGAACTGGTCAGCCGCCTAGAAGTGTTGTTGATGCACTTGTTAA
The DNA here is from genome assembly GCA_002299495.1 of Methylococcaceae bacterium UBA659. Taxonomy (GTDB): domain Bacteria; phylum Pseudomonadota; class Gammaproteobacteria; order Methylococcales; family Methylomonadaceae; genus Methylovulum. The sequence continues at coordinate 2,249 of DBNZ01000201.1, read as the reverse complement.
AATGGCAATACCAACCATCCCGACGCGGCAAATCTTGGGAATTCGCCTTGGCCGAGCAACGGGACCGCATCCAAGACTGCCTAGCGGAAAATCCCAGCCTAAGTAACCCTGATCATTTGCAACAAGCCTTGGCGAAAGCTTATAAATATGGCGCCCGAATTATTCCCAAAAAATTGCCCCTACCGCATAGACCAAGCCTTGGATGGTAATTTTTTACCTTAAGGCTTGATTTCTAATGACCTTCACTTGGCCTATCCGGATTTACTACGAAGACACCGACGCCGGTGGCGTGGTTTTTTACGCCAATCACCTAAAATTTTTTGAACGCGCCCGCACCGAAATGCTTAGGTCAATGGGTTATGAGCTGGATCAACTGACAAACACAGCGGGGATAATTTTCGTGGTCCGATCCATACAACTGGATTACCTGCGCCCCGCCCTATTCAACCAATTGCTAGCGGTCACCACCACCATCAAAGGGCACACCAAAACCAGCCTGACCTTTGCCCAAACGATCAGCCACGGAGACACTGTTTTATGTACTAGCACCATTCGCGTTGCCTGTGTGGATGCCAGCAGCCTGCGTCCGAAAGCGATTCCCGACTACTTACTTGAGCAGTTAAGCCCATGAACACCGATTTTTCCATTTTCCACCTAGTCACCGAAGCCAGCTTTGTCGTGCAGTTTGTCATGCTAATCCTATTGGCGGCCTCCCTGACATCCTGGACGTTCATTTTTGTTAAAACCAAAGAACTCAGCCGCGCCCTTGAAATCACCGATGAATTTGAAGACCAATTCTGGTCCGGAATCGCTCTCGCCGAACTGTATCGGAAACTGACCGCCAACAACTTCCAACCGGAAGGCATCGAAAAAATTTTCTTGGCTGGTTACAAAGAATTCTCGCGCATGCGCCAAAGCGGCACGGTAGAGCCTATCGTGCAAGTGGAAAGCGCGCAACGGGCGATGCGTATCGAACTCAACCGCGAACTCGACCGCTTGGACGAACACTTGCCGTTTCTGGCCACGGTCGGCTCTACCAGCCCTTATGTCGGACTGTTCGGCACCGTCTGGGGCATCATGAACTCGTTCATGTCCTTGGGCAACCTGAAACAAGCCACATTGCAACTGGTCGCCCCCGGCATCGCCGAAGCCCTGATCGCCACCGCCATGGGCCTGTTCGCGGCGATACCTGCGGTGGTTTCTTACAACCGGGTCTCGACCCGCTTGGACAAACTCACCGGCAGGTATGAACTGTTTGTTGAAGAATTCGTGGTCTTATTGCAAAGACAGGCGCACAGCAAATGAGAAAACGACATGGCCGCAGAAAACCCATAAGTGAAATCAACGTCGTCCCCTATATCGACGTGACCTTGGTTTTGCTGATTATTTTCATGGTCACCACACCCATGCTACAAACCGGTGTCGATGTCGATTTGCCGCAAGCCGAATCGGCCACCGTCGAACAAGAAGAAGACAAACCGCCCGTGGTCGTATCCATCAAGGAAACCGGGGAATACTTTTTAAGGACTAACAACGAAGACGACCAGCCGGTGGTGCCCGATACCATCACCGCCCGGGTCATGGAAGTCCTGGCCAACAAACCGGGCACCCAAGTGTTGATCAACGCCGACCAAGGCGTCGAATATGGCGTGGTGGTCACCGTCATGGCGGCCTTAAAAAATGCCGGTGTGCCAAAAGTTGGACTAATGACCAAGAAACCCGAAGCACAATAGGCGAATGGCCAGTCAAAGACGCTACACCCTCACTTTTCTACTGGCGCTGGCTCTCCACCTGACGCTGCTGTTCTTGTTCGCCCTGAGCGCCTGGATAAAACCCAACAAACCAATGCAACCTGAGTCGCAGCCGGAAATTATCCAAGCGACGGTGGTTGATGCCGAACAAATAGAGACCATGCAAGCGGCGGTCAAGGCTGAAAAAGAAGCTGCAGAACGGCGTATCCGTGAAGAAGAAGAACGGTTAGCGGCGGCAGAATTGGCACGACAACAAGCCGAGGAAGCCGCCCAACGGCTCGCCGAAGAAGCTATAAAGCAAGCAGAACTCGCCAAACAAGAAGACGAGGCGGCGGAAGCCAAGAAACTCGAACTCGCCAAGCTGGCGTCCCAGCAAGAGGCCGCTGAAAAAGCCGAAGCCCAAAAAGCCGCGCTGGCCAAGGAAAAGGCAGCCGAAGCGAAAAAAGCCGAACTCGCTAAACTAAAGGCCGAACAAGAGGCCGAAGCGAAAGCCGAAGC
>DBNZ01000162.1:4394-9835 GCA_002299495.1 Methylococcaceae bacterium UBA659 | reverse complement strand
ATATCACTGACCGTTAATGTGGGCGAGCGGGCTATTTGTGCTAACACCAGCGGGTAATGGTTCTGCTCACTGATGCCTATGTATACCATTTCACAGACATTACCCTCACCTAATAGGGTAAAAGCGTCCTGAATTTCAATTGGCCGCCCATTAATCAACCGGTTTTCCAACGCCGGCAGTGATAGGGAAATCGGACTGGTGCCCACCGTGCAAATGCTAAAATGGGTTCCAGTTTTTTCTGGATGAAAATCGGCAGGCCATTTAATGAATTTGGCAAAATTATACAAGTAACTGATTTTTATTTTCTCTTCATCACTGATATGGGGTGCTGCGGAAATATTGCTCAAACCCAAGCATAACAAAAACACCCACCCATAGCGGCGGGGCGGGTTCGAGATTTTCAGGAATTTAACGGATAGACCTAAAGACACAGCCTGCTTTTCGTGTTAGGGGGCGATTAGATAGGGCATGGTTGTCATTGTCGGGTTATAACAATTCTAATTTCGTTTTCAGCCAAAAAGTGGTTTCTTCTAGGGCGGGCGTGCCGTTGGAAGTGGCGCCCGTGACATTGTTGTTCATGGGATACAAGTTGTTTTCACCCAATATGTTTTTGATGTTGAAGGTTAATTCCAATCGTCGCCAAGGATTGTAGATGAAGGCCGCATTGAGTAAATGACCGCCATCGGCCTGTTGCCCATTGGTGGCGAACCAGTCGCTGTAAAACAGATAATTGACCCCTAGGGAGACCTTTTGCAAGGGTTTCCAAACCAGGTTCAAGCGCGTGACGTTTGGTGGCACCGCACGTATTTCACCTGTATCGCCCACATACATGCTGCCCAGGTTTTGGTCGCTGGCGGAAAGTATATCGACATAAGCATGGCTGACAGTCGCATTAAAGGATGCAATGGCATAGCGGGCGCTGGCCTCAAAACCCAATTGCTCGATGCTGCCGGTATTGTTTTTGAAAAACCAGTAATTGTTGTTGCTGCCCGGCACATCGGTGCCTATTGGCGGCAAAGGCTGTCCGGGCGGAAAAAAGATGCCGCCTACGTCGATGATGTTTTTTGTGATGCTGTAGAACAGCACATTGTCAAATTGCCAATGGGCGTCAATCCGTTGGTTGAAGGCCAGTTCCAATGATTGGATGTTTTCTGGTTTTATCGCAGGTAAGTTGCTAAAGCCCGGGATGGTCCCCTCAATCTGGTCGAAATTGTCCTCTCGAAGAAAACCATCATGACGGCAACAGCCGCTGTAATGGATGCCTACGGCACCGCGGAACCCTTCTTGGTAAGAAAGCCGGAATTGGCCGTCATCCCAGGGCACAACAAACGCCCCCGCCCTAGGCGAGAGGTTGCCGCCCCAATATTGATGTTTGTCGTAGCGTAACCCGCCGAACAGGGTGAAACGGGGGATAATTTGGTAATTGTTTTCAAGAAAAAAGCTGTACACGTTCACCGAGGCGGGGTAAACATAGGTATGGCTTTGTTTGAGGGCGTCTAGGTTGGCGCGGTTTTCCGGCGATAGCACATTGATGAGAAAATTGTCGCCCTTGGCATTAGTTTGGCCAAAATCATAAAGATGGAACTCCGCCCCTAAAGCCAGCTTATGGCCTTGCCATACGTCATTTATCCGCAGGACTTCCTGGAACCCGTAACGGCTTTCTTGGGTGCCGCCGGTAACTAAGCCCCCGGCAATGGAGTGCAAGGTATAATCGTCCACCGCGATGTTCGCCTTGCTTTCCAAATCCATTTTTGGATTGACTTGCCAGCGGTGGGTCAAGCCGACATAAGTGATGGCTTGTTCAAACTGGTTGCGGTCACGATAAAAGTTATACAAATCCCGGGTTTGGTCGATATGCAACACATCCAGGCTCAGTTGCTGATACCGTAAGTGGCTGAACAAGCTAAGGTTTTCCGTCCGCTTCAGGCGCTGTCCGGCATCGGCCACCACCCCGCCTTCATAACCTAAAAACGCCTGGTCGGCAGCCCAGCCTTCCCGGCGTAGCGCCTGGCCATCGTAATTGCTTTGGTTGATGTGCACAAAAGCATCATAGTCCTGGTCGTTATAGGCCCATTCCCCGCCGCCTTGCCACATATTGTTTAAGCCGCCGCCCGCCAGAAGATGAGCCTGGTGTTGCTGACAACCTGAGACCAGTTGCTCTGCTTTTCGGGTAACGATGTTAATGACCCCAAGCAGCGCACCTTGCCCCAAAGTGACCGAACCCGGCCCGCGTATCACTTCAATGCGTTCTATCCAATCAAAGTTATTGCTGTTGAGGATGGCGTCCGGCGGTCCCCAAAACCACTCGGCATTCAAGTTATGGCCGTTCAACAGCATCATCACCTTGGAATTGTTGTCGGCCGCCAAACCCCGGAAAGCGGCAATATTGTCATCCTGGTCCTCGACCATAAAAAACCCCGGCACATACACCATCAATGCTTCGTTTAAGGTACGGGCACCGCTTAATTGCAATTGTTCACGGTTGACCACAGTCACCGCTGCCGGTTGTTGGTCTGCGGCGGTCAATATCTTGGAGGCGACATTGATTTCGGTTTCCACCAATTGGTCGAAAGGTAACTTAAGCAATTCGTCGATACCCGCACTACAGCCGGCCGTAACGCCACCGCTGTGGGCTAAGGTTATTAAGAAAATGCCTACGGCCAAAATGTGTCGGTCTAATTTTGGCCGTATCCGATTTGAACTGCGGGGAGAACCTTCAAATTGTGGTCTCATAAACGGCTCCGCCCAATGGGATGAAAGGGTATGTAGAGGTGGGCTATGTGTTAAACCATAATCAAGCCTATTCTGGCTAAGAAAACGCTGCTGCAGCCGTTCGAAAAAACCCGCAAGAAAACTAAATTCTTGGTTCGGTTCGTACCCATAGGGCATAGATAGTGAGGCTGTTGGACGGCGTAACCCACGCTTTAGGGCTTGCTTAAGAAGTGGCGACGAAACGGCTTTGTAACGGCCAATCACGGTAATTGCACACTTGGCCTTGGCTGCGGACTTTGCCGATTTCCGCCATTGACAATTCTGCGTACAGCCATTGCACCGCATTCAGTTCGCCGCAAGCCAAAATGCCGTTGTCCGGGAAGCCCCTATCCACCGGGGTGTATACCGCCGCCGCGCCAATATTGACATCGACCGCCTCCGACCACGGCGCTGCGCCGACTAAACAAGCTTGCGCCACATAGCATTGGTTTTCCAAGGCCCGGGCTTGGCAGCCGATTTTGACCCGATGGTAACCGGCCAAGGTATCGGTGCAGCTGGGGACTAAAATAAGGTCGGCACCGGCGGCCACTTGCTGCCGCGCCAGCAACGGGAACTCGCTGTCATAGCAGATATTAATGGCGATTTTGCCGAAACCGGTGTCAAAGCATTTCAATTCGTCGCCGCCGCTGATCAGCCATTGCTCGTTTTCAAAGCGCGTCATCATCAATTTGTCTTGGTAATCGACCCGTCCATCAGGATGGAACAGATAGGCGCGGTTATGATACTCCCCCGATTCCAGCCTGACCGGAAAACTGCCCGCTTGGATCAGGCAGTGGCGCGCTGTCGCCAGCCCTTGAAATAGGCCAAGAAAATCATCCAACAACGACTGCATGGCCGCCAGTTGCTTTTCTAGGGACGAGTAAACGTCCTGACCAAACAAGGAGGCCAGCTCCAGGGTGTTGTATTCGGGAAACAACAAAATATCCGCGCCATGGCTTTGGGCTTCGGCCACCCAGCGGGTGCTTTTCGCCATATATGCCCGCCAGTTTTCCAAAAAACTGATGTCATATTGGGCGACGGCGATTTTAACGGTCATGTTTTAGCCAAAAAGTCATTGGTTTTGGGGTTTCTTCCGTATCGTCCAAATCTTTCCAGACATATTCGGTGCGAAGTTCAGGATGCTTGAAATAACCGCGTTTGTGCCAAAATGTATCCAGCGGTTGATAATCGGCGGGACGACGGGGATGGTCGGCGGGGCGTTCCACGCAGCAGAAGGTGATATGTTTGAAGCCACCTAGTGCTGCGGCATGAGCTTCGCGCTCCGCAAAAAAACGCACGCCTATTCCTAGTCCCCGATAGTTTTTATCCAGCACCGATTCGCTGCAATAAAACACCTGGTTCAGGTCATAGCCATGCTCAATGAACGGCCTTTGCAACTCCTCGGTTTCATCACGCATCGGCAGGGCAGTGGAGGCGCCAACCACTTGCCCGCCGTCTAGGGCCAGCACAATCACGCTGTCGGGTTTGTCGATGTAAGTTTGCAGGTATTTTTTTTCATAACCGAGATCGCCATCGTACAAATAGGGGAAATCTCGGAACACTTGGATTCTAAGGTGAGCCAGGTCAGTTATAAAAGGTATCAAGTCCGCGCCGCTACGGCGTTCGATACGGATATCTTTGGCCATGGGTTTTGCCTCCAAAAAGCGGATTATTTTAGCAAAAACTTACGGAGTTGATACACGCACAAAACGGCTAGGCTGACACCGGCGGTATCGGCTAACCAGTCCAGCCAATCGGCGTCACGCCCCTCTACAAACGATTGATGCCATTCATCGGTCGCGCCATAAAGGCTACCCAGCGCAATAGAGACGGCTGCGAGTATAATCGGGGATTTAATAAAATGCCTGGTAAAACGCCATAACAGCAATCCCAGTATAAAATAAACGACGACGTGATAAAGCTTGTCTTGGTGGGGGAACCACATCGGCGTCGGCAAAGACGGTTGGGCTGAAAGCCAGTAAATCACCATGCCAAAAAACAACAACCCTAAAAAATCTAATAACTTGACCATAGTGGATACGCTCATTGAAGTGGCCGAAACCTGCCTGTACGGTTCGGCTATGGAAGAAAAATTAAATTTGACTCATCGCGCTAGGGCGGCGCTGGACAGCGGGCGATTAGCGATGCCGTCAACTTGGGCGGTGTTGCCCATTGATGGCGTCGTGTTTCCAGAACGGCCCCTGTTGCTGCCGCCACGGTTAATGCCAAGCCGTAAACTGACGGCGGCGGGCGGCGTCGCGGCATTTTTCCACGCCATCGCCCATATTGAATTTGTCGCCATTTACTTGGCTTGGGACATCATTTACCGTTTTCCCGACTTGCCTGCGGCATTTTATCAGGATTGGCTGCGTATTGCCGATGAAGAGGCGCAACATTTTCAATTGATTAGGGGATATTTACGAACCTTGGGCTTGGACTACGGCGCTTTGCCCGCCCACGGCGGCTTATGGGATCACGCCCGCGACACCGCCCATGATGTGTTGGCGCGGCTGGCCTTGGTGCCGCGTTGTCTGGAAGCGCGGGGCTTGGATGTCACTCCCGGCCTGATCGAAAAATTTAAAAGTATGGGTGACGAAGCGGGCGTGGCAATTTTGGGGCGGATTTTGAGCGACGAAATCGGCCATGTCGAACGGGGTTCTTTTTGGTTCAAGTTTTTTTGCACAGAGCAA
>DBNZ01000162.1:0-4004 GCA_002299495.1 Methylococcaceae bacterium UBA659 | reverse complement strand
CCGTTCAACCATGAAATACGGCGGCGGGCGGGGTTTTCTAAACAAGAATTGGCTTGGCTGGAAAGCGGTTAAGAGCAGTCAGACAAGGGCTTTGAAGTTACCGCAATAGGGCGGTTTTTTGTGTTTCCATAAGCGGATAACATCCATTACCCCAGCAAAAAATTCCTCAGCAAATCATGACCGTGTTCGGTCAAGATGGATTCAGGATGAAATTGCACGCCTTCAATAGCCAAGGTTTTATGGCGCACCCCCATGATTTCCTCGATATTGCCAAGCCCGTCTTGGGTCCAGGCGGTGATTTCCAAACACTCGGGCAGGCGGTCTTGTGCGATCACTAGGGAATGATAACGGGTGGCGGTGAACGGGTTGCTTAAGCCTTTGAATACGCCTTGGTTACGGTGGTAAACGGCGGAAGTCTTGCCGTGCATAATGCGCTGGGCATGGATGATGTTGCCGCCGCAGGCATAGCCTATGCTCTGGTGGCCGAGACATACGCCCAGAATGGGTTTTAAGCCCTTGAAATGGTGGATGGTGGCCACAGAAATCCCGGCTTCTTTTGGGGTGCAAGGGCCGGGCGAAATGACGATTTTATCGGGCGATAGCCGTGCAATATCCTCGACATCCACTTGATCGTTGCGAACCACGGTAACTTGGGCACCCAATTCACCTAGGTATTGCACCAGGTTATAGGTGAACGAGTCGTAGTTATCGACCATGACCACATGGATGCTCATGCGAATCTCCCTTCTAGGCCGGCTTCGGCCATACCCACCGCCCGAAAAATGGCGCGGCCTTTATTTAGCGTTTCTTCCCATTCGTTTTCTGGTACCGAATCGTAAACGATACCGGCGCCGGCTTGGATGTGCAGGGTGTGGTCCTTGATGACGGCGGTGCGGATAGCGATGGCGGTATCTAAATTACCCGACCAGGACAGATAACCTACCGCCCCTGCGTAAATACCGCGCTTGACCGGCTCCAATTCGTCGATAATTTCCATGGCCCTGATTTTGGGCGCGCCGCTGACCGTACCTGCCGGAAAAGTGGCCGCTAGCACATCGAAGGCATTCTTACCCGGCAACAAGGTGCCGGCCACATTGGAGACGATATGCATGACATGGGAATAACGTTCCACTATCATTTTTTCGGTCAGCTCGACACTGCCGATCGCAGCGACCCGCCCGACATCGTTGCGGCCTAGGTCGATTAGCATCAAATGCTCGGCCAGCTCTTTCGGGTCGGTCAGCAATTCCTGCTCTAAGGCGACATCTTGTTCGTGGTTGTTGCCGCGCCGACGGGTGCCGGCAATCGGCCGGACGGTGACCGTGCCATTTTCTAGGCGCACCAAAATTTCCGGCGACGAACCGACCACATGGGTCGCGTCCAAATTCAGGAAAAACATATACGGGGACGGGTTCAGGCAACGCAGGGCGCGGTATAAATCCAAAGCAGGCGCAGCATAGGGGATCGACATGCGTTGAGAGAGCACCACCTGCATGATATCGCCATCGGTGATGTAGCGTTTGGCCTTCAACACAGCCTGTTCAAAACCATCGCGGGTGAAGCCGGAGACGAAATCCGTTTCTGCAATATGTTTATTGGCTTCAGTACGGTTTACCGTGGCATGAGGCCGACGTAATTTATCCACCCGTACCTGAAGCCGCTCCGTGGCCTGTTGATAGGCATTATCCTGACTAGGGTCGGCATGGGTGATAAAAAGCAACTTGCCGTTAACGTTGTCAAACACCAGCAAGTCTTCTGACACCATCAGCAAAATATCCGGGCAACCTAAGGGGTCGGGTTTATCGGCCTGACAAGCCCTTGGTTCGATGTAGGCTATGGTTTCATAACCAAAATAGCCGACCAACCCGCCGCTAAAACGAGGCATCCCGGTTATTTCCGGCACTTTGTAGCGGGCGCTAAACGACTTTACCCACGCCAATGGGTTGCTTTCGTCACCGGTCTCGACGGTGGCGCCGTTTTCTTCGACCCGTATCTGCCTCCCGTAAACTTTTATGACGGTTCGGCAAGGCAAACCGATAATCGAATAACGCCCCCATTGCTCGCCGCCGTGGACTGATTCCAGTAAATAAGAATAAGGTCCGTCCGCTAATTTTAAATAAGCGCTAAGGGGGGTGTCTAAATCAGCCAGCACTTCCTGGCAAATGGGGATGCGGTTAAAACCTTGTTGGGCGTAGTGGTCGAATTTTTCCGGGCTGACGGAAAGGCGATGGTTTTCAAGGCTCATGCGGACAGATGGGGACTGGCAAAGAAAAAGGGATTATAGCCGATGGCTGCACTCAATGCAGGTTAACCACGGTGGTGGCTTTTAAGGCGATGGGCCGCCAATGCGAAACTGCCCAGGCAAGTTGTTCGGCAACCGGGGCGTTATTCATTTCCAAGGGGGGGTTCTGACCTAACCCATTGAGCAGCAGGAACAAGGTTTGTCCGGGTGCATCCATGCCCACCGCTTGGGCTTTATTTTGCTTGCTCAGTTTTGCGCCTGTTTCATCAACGATGACAGGTAAGTGCATATAGCCGGGGGTGGAAAAGCCTAACAGCTGTTGCAGGTAGATTTGCCTGGGCGTTACCGCCAACAAATCGACGCCACGGACAATTTGCGTTACTTGCTGCAAATCATCGTCAATCACCACCGCAAACGGGTAGGCCATGATCCCGTCCCTGCGTTTAAGGATAAAATCGCCATGCCCTGCCGCCAGGTTTTGCCGCCGTGTGCCTTGCAATGCATCGGTAAAGGCGATGGTGCGGCCGTCGGTTTTGATCCGCAAAGCATAAGGCGGGGCAGGGCAATGGGATAATTTACGACAGGTGCCGGGATAAATGTCACCGGTTATTTCGCTGAGTACCTTGCGGGAACAGATGCAAGGATACAACAAGCCGCGCTTTTCTAGCTGCCGTAACCGTTCTTGATAAGCGTCCAGACAATGGCTTTGGTACATCACCTCGCCATCCCACTCCAGCCCAAAAGCCGCCAAGGTCGCCAAGATATGGCTATCGGCTCCTGGCAGGTTGCGGGGAGTGTCCAAATCATCCATGCGAACTAGCCAGCGGCCCTGTTGGCTGCGCGCCTCAAGAAAGCTGCCGAGGGCGGTATAGAGCGAGCCTAAATGCAGCGGGCCAGTGGGCGAGGGGGCAAACCGGCCAACGATGGGAGGTTGTGCGGACACGGGAACGGCGGTTAGCCCATTTGCTTTTCGCGGATTTCGTCCAAGGTCTTGCAATCGATGCACAAAGTGGCGGTTGGCCGGGCTTCTAGCCGACGGATACCGATTTCGATACCGCACGACTCGCAATAGCCATAGTTGCCCGATTCGATTTCTTTCAGGGCCTCATCAATTTTTTTGATGAGTTTGCGCTCGCGGTCACGGGTGCGAAGTTCTAGGCTGAATTCCGACTCTTGCGTGGCGCGGTCGTTAGGGTCTGGGAAATTGGCCGCGTCATCCTTCATGTGGGTGACAGTGCGGTCGACTTCGGTCATCAATTCAGCCTTCCATCTTTTTAAAATGGTTTGGAAATGCCGTAATTGTTCCGGATTCATGTATTCTTCGCCGGGCTTTTCTTGATAAGACTCAAAGCTGAATGGCGAAACCGCCACTTTAGGATTTTCGGTCATCCGCTAACTCCTAGGACAAATAAATAAATAAAACCGCGCATTTTTAGCAGAATCATATCGGGTTAGCAAGGATTATTGGCATGATTGGACACCGGAGGAACTTGCAAAACTATGGTGCAACAAGCGAACAAAATTATTTTTGACGCTTTCTGAGTCTGTTTTTTTTCAGCCGAATGTCGTCGTTTTTACAAAATTTAGGGCATGGCTGTCTCTGTGAGACATGAAAATCGAAGGGTTAAACCCGTTCTGCTCTATCTATGTGACGAATATCAGCGTCTGATTCGCGGTTAACGCCAGCACACCAAACATTAAATGGCACATGACCTTTGCCTGTCCGCGCACACCAGCCACCCGTCCACCCAACTCATCTTTC
>DBNZ01000103.1:510-3412 GCA_002299495.1 Methylococcaceae bacterium UBA659 | reverse complement strand
AGGAACATCGGCGTCGGCATTGCCCATACCAGCATAGCCATCCAGTCCACACTAAAGGGCATCGGCAAATTGCAACTGCACAGCGATGTGATCGAGACCGATTTGGATGCCAACTGGGAAGTGTTGGCCGAACCAATCCAGACCGTGATGCGCCGCTATGGCGTTGACAAACCGTATGAAAAACTGAAGGAATTGACTCGGGGTCGGCGCATTGACCCAGCGCAGTTACAAGCGTTCATCGCCCAACTGGAGATTCCGGAAGCGGCAAAAACGGATTTGGCGGTTTTATCGCCACGCACTTATACCGGTTACGCACAACAATTGGCGGAAGATAGTTAAGGTTTCTTTTTTCTTATAATCCACAGGTGCCGCGATGGAAAAAATAAAAGTTCTGTTTGTCTGTATGGGCAATATTTGCCGCTCCCCTACGGCGGAAGGGGTGTTTGCCAAGCTGATCGAGGAGCGGGGCTTAGACCACCTTTTCAGCATAGATTCTGCCGGCACCCATGCCTACCACGTTGGCGAGGCGCCTGATCTGAGGGCGCAACGGGCGGCGCGGGAACGGGGGGTTGAACTGACGGGGATCCGCGCCAGAAAAGTCGTTTTTGGCGATTTTGAAGATTTCGATTTTTTGTTGGCGATGGACCATAACAATTACGGTATCCTAATGGCCGCTTGTCCGGACGAGCATAAAGAAAAAATCCGTTATTTTCTAGATTTTGCCCCGCATCTGGATGTCCGTGAAGTGCCGGATCCCTACTATGGCGGTTCTTACGGTTTTGAGCGGGTGCTGGATTTGGTGGAGGCGGCTTCAGAGGGGTTTTTGCAGTGCCTTCATAAAGCGGGCCGTTTTAGCCTAATGGCGTAATTTTTTAAAGGAGTGGAGCTATGGCGATCGTGACCAATACCGTCAACTACTATGACGGCGATGTTGTTCTGGAAGGATTATTTGCATTCGATGACGCCCTGTTGGGGCAACGGCCAGCGGTGCTGGTCAGCCACGCGTGGGGTGGGCGGGACAGTTTTGTCGCCGGCAAGGCCGAAAAACTGGCGGAACTTGGCTATGTCGGTTTTGCCTTGGATATGTATGGCAAGGGCATAGTCGGTTCAGGGCCGGATGAAAACGCCCAGTTGATGCAGCCGTTCCTGGATGACCGCGCCATGCTGCAACGGCGTATCACCGCCGCGCTCACAGCCGTGCGTTCCTTGCCTTGGGTGGATGGCCATAACATCGCCGCCATTGGTTTTTGTTTCGGCGGCTTATGCGTTTTGGATTTGGCCAGAACGATGGCGGATGTGAAGGGTGTGGTCTGTTTTCACGGCTTGTTAGGCAAGCCAAATAATCTTGCAGGTTATAAAATTAAAGCCAAGGTGCTGGCCTTGCAAGGGGTTGACGACCCGATGGCACCGGTCGAACAAGCCATTGCGTTTGGGCGGGAAATGACCGCAGCCGAAGCCGATTGGCAACTGCATAGCTATGGTAACACCATGCACGCATTCACCAATCCCGTGGCCAATGACCCTAGCTTCGGCACCGTCTACCAGGCCGATGCCGACCGCCGTTCTTGGCAGGCGATGCAGAATTTTCTGGCCGAGGTTTTTAGCTGAGTTGAATGCAGGATTGGTCTAAACGCAGTTACCAATAGGCATGACATGGGATTGGCATACGCACAAATACGGGTCGGCGCAGAGGCGTATTTGCAAAAGGAGTCGCGGTCCGACAGCAAACATCCGCTTATTGACGGCGTCATTTATGCGCTGGCGGGCGCCAGCGAAAACCACAACTTGCTGGCAGGCAATGTCTTCGGTGAATTGCGGAACCTATTGCGGGGGACCAGTTGCCGGACTGTTATGGCCGACATGAAGGTTAAAGTCGGCGACGATTTTTATTATCCTGACGTGATGGTCGTGTGCGGGCAAGACCACGAAGATGAGTATTACAAAACAGCACCGGTTATCATCGTCGAAGTCCTGGCAAAAGCTTTGCCTATATTTTGAAACTTTTATTCTGCAGGAACAGTTATGCCTAAAGTCGATGATTTAGTTAAAAATGGCACGGCTCTTGGTGTTGCCATCGGTTTGGGTGCGGCCGCCATTGCCGCAGCCTTGGTTCCGGCATTGCCCGCTATCGCCCGTGCCGGCCGACCGGCCGCTAAAGGGGCGCTTAAATCAGGGTTGGCTCTGATGGAACGCAGCCGGGAAATGTTAGCCGAAGCGTCGGAAGAGTTGGACGATTTGCTGGCTGAAGTCAGGGCGGAAATGCAACAAGGGCGCCATGCCCGGCATGCCGACATGGACGGGGCTGAAGTGGGCGGCAAAACCGATGAAGGGTGACATGATGAATGCAGATTTGCCCAAAGCCTACATCAAGCATCAATTGGCTGGCCGGGTCAGGATAAAAATCCCACAGAAACAGAGTGACAGCGCCTACTTTGAGCGGGTGGGAAAAATGATTGCCCGCTGCGATGCCGTCACGCGGGTCCAAAAAAATCCTGCGTCGGCCAGTTTGTTGATCCAACATGGCTCCGCGCCATTCGTGGAGATAGCGGAATTTGCCAAGAATGCCGGCCTGTTTCGCTTGGTTGAGACCAAACCGGACAACGGCGAGGTGGATTTGCCAATGACAGACCCTTTGTCCGTGGCCAGTTTGTCTTCACTAGGCGTTGCCTACTTCGATGAAAAGCTCAGCCAACTGAGTGCGGGGCGCGTTGATGTGCGCTCGGTGCTGTTTTTAGGTTTCATGGGTCTTGCTATCCACCAGGCCGCCAAAGGCCACTTCATGTCGCCCGCCTCGACTTTTTTTTGGCGCGCCCTTGATTTGTTGAACAGCAAAAACGAAAAAATGTTTAAATCCAGTATCGACGTCGATACTTTTGCTGAGTGACGGGTTAGGGGAAAGCCC
>DBNZ01000103.1:0-176 GCA_002299495.1 Methylococcaceae bacterium UBA659 | reverse complement strand
ATCTAATCGCCTAAAAACGATCTCGTGGCCCGGTGTCGGAGGCCCTTCAGGTCGGGGTCAGGTCGAGCGATGGGTAGTCGGTGTAGCCGACCGGATCGGGCGTGTACCAAGTCGCCATGTTCGATTTCGCCAGCGGGACACCAGCATGCAGGTGACCATATCCGGGTTGGCGATGA
>DBNZ01000226.1 GCA_002299495.1 Methylococcaceae bacterium UBA659 | reverse complement strand
GCGGCAAACGGGATTAAAAACTCGCTACTAGGTAACGTTAGTTAAAGATATTTTTAGCTTATTTGACACAAAAATGGTAACGCTTCTAACCCGACAGGAAAAAAGCATCACCAATGCCACGAAGGGTGGTGCAATCTTTCCGCATAGAGTTCTTCGTATATGGGCTGCAACTTTTCTTGCGCCATCAGTCGCCATGAATCCGGTATCAGCAGATCTTTTGTTTTATTTATCTTTTTTTCAGTGGAATCACTGTGGTACTCAACATGCGGGATATCTAAAAATTTTTCCAAATTCCATAACGAGCTTTGGGGGAAAGCAACGAAATCCTCAAGATAAAACAAATGCACACGTTCTTTGCCAAACACATTAACAAGTTTTTGATAATTCAAAAAATATTCCGCATGAACCCAAAATCTGGGCGTATTGATCATTTTCTGAAATGCGGCATCGGACATGCGACCGACGCCGTCTTCATTGCCGATAAACTTGAAATGGAACTTAACTTGAGACCATAACCTTTCGAGCGGATCACGCAGGGTGTAAACCACTCTGATTTGCTTGGCGACGTCCGCTATTTGCGCCAAGGATTCTTCCGACAACACGGCATATAAATTGGAAAAATCGGCGCAATAAACCTCTTCGGGAATCCCCTTGAATAACGAGCAATACCATGCGTTATTTAATTCACCAGGCTGTGCATAACGCTCGTACCATGTAATGGCTTTTTTTCGCATATTACGACTTAAGGCTCGTTGATATTTCTTGTTACGCTCAGCATAATCCAATTGCTTACCAATACCATTGCGATAAGAGAAATAACAGAGTTCTTTTACCGGGGTAAAGTGGATGGCGGGATGGGGTTGTAACTGTCTATAAAGCCAAGTCGTACCCGCTTTCATGGCGCCCGCGCCAATCAGCAATTTTGGAATCATGATTCATTCCTAATCAATTAAATAAAAAACCTGTGGTCGATAGCTTGGCCTAGCGGACTTGTTTTTCCGGGTAGCGACGCATGGTTCGCTCTATTAAAACGACGGGTTGGCTAGGGTCATACCGATATGTGCATTAAACCGCCTGCTCAAGCGTGCGATCAAATGCCCGTGGCCACGGTTCAGGCAGTACTTTGAACCTGCTACCTAAAAATTCATAGGTTTTCTGGAGTCTTGACTTAAGTATTTCATCAACCTGTTCGGAAAAATCATAAAAAGATGTCACATTTACCCTCTTTTCCAATTGTTCTGCGGAATTTTGTATCGCGATTATATTCAGAAAATCGGTTACTTGGTTAATGCCTGTTTGCTTGTCCTTCATGACATCTTCGTAAAATAAGTACAAGACATCGTCCTGGGCAAAATGCTTATCCAGCCTTTTTATCGTTATATCATAAGAAGACATGTGGATGATAAAGTCAGATGTCGCTAATTTCAGGATTTGTTCGTGGCCTATGTCATTGATCGTTTTCCCTTGGGTTTCGTAAAAGTAGCGCATAGCCGATTTGGCCCGGTCTATGGGATCACGCATGATGAAAATGACCTTGCGGTTTTTTGCCACCCGTTTGATATTTTCAAAGCCTGCATCCGGCAATAATGCGTATTCGGGGGTGAAATCGGCGCAATATTTACGGTTCTTTTTAGGGAATTGATCGATGTACCACGGGTCATCCACGGGGGAAAGCAATTGCTGTAGCCCTTTGTTTACCGGCTTGCCTGCGGACAAATTCGCGAAATAACGCTCCAATCCCATGCGGTTGTTCTTTATGATTTTTTCCAACCGATTTACCTTGCGCCGCGCCAATAACACGCTGCCTTTGTGTATCGTATTGAAGTAGTGGATTTCTTTGACATTGGAAAACCCAATTTGAGGGTGGTCTTTCAATTGGGCATGTAACCAGGTGGTACCTGACTTTTGGGCGCCGACGCATAATAATAAATTTTCAATCATAAAGGCTGCTTGGGATGATTAAAATGGAAGGGGGGATTCGGACTGGAAAAGTGATGGCGTTCAGCTAAATCAACGGAAACAGAGGTTTACTATCCGAGGCATTTTGGGATTTCCGGTGCATCAATAGTAATGGGTATGCCAATCCGCCGCATAGCTTTTAAAACGGTTGCGTGCATAAACAATATCGTCGTGGAAAAGCATTTTATAATGTTCCAATACTTTTTCAGGCATATCTGAATTGGCGCCAACATGGACCTTTTCAGTCGCCTCTTGAAAATAAGCCTTATTAAAACCAATGCCTAAAAATTTGCAGGTCGCTTCCAGCAACCAATAAGGGCGGTTGGCGACATCTTCATAAAACGCAATGAATAAATTCTTTTTGGGGAAAACTTTTTCCCATTTTTCCAGCATCTCGACAATGCGGCTCCGGTCGATAATAAAGGGTTCCTTGAAATGAACAGCCGGATCATGGTCTTGTTCCTTGGCATACATACGGGTGCTGGACCATGTCCTTTCTACCGGATCACGCAACAAGATGATGATCTTGGCCGTGGGGGCAATTTTAAATACATGTTCAACGCCGGATAACGGCAAAATTGAATAATCCGGCGTCATCTCGCCCAGCACTTGCTTGGCGCCTTCATAAAAATAGGTCGACCAGATGGTTTTATACCAGGCGTCATTGAGCTGCAACTGTTCCATGTGCCGCCAAAAGGCGATTTCTTTTAAAACCGTTTTGTCTTTGCTTTGCGGGTCAAATCGCTTTAGGTTATTGGCCGCTGCGTTTCTTCTCCTGATATGCCAATCGGGATCGACATGGACTTCGTCAAAATAATGGATTTCCTTAATCGGCGGAATCCAGACATCGGGATGCTGGCCTAAATTGGCGGCCAGCCAAGTGGTGCCTGCTTTTTGCATTCCTATGCAAATGAAATCAGGGGCGTTGTTCATATAATTTGTTTTCCCTCAAATTACCCTGGATTTTTTATTGGGCTTGATTTTTTTTCCGAAGACGGGTGAATTGTTTTAGGGTGCAGCCTGTCCCGAGGGTCTAACTGGTCGATTTTGCCACCAATGCGGTGGTAATAATCGACCAATTCTTTGACCTGCTCCGCCACGCTGCGTAATGGCCCTGGTTCGGCAAAGCCTTTGTAGCGTTTCGGTTCATTATCAATTTTCTCAAGGCAAGCCGTTAAGTCCTTTGCCGTGGGTTCAATGACAAATCCGGACTGACCTTCAATGACATCCTCGCCAATCCCGCCCAAATTGCTGGCCACCACCCAACAACCACAAGCGGCCGCTTCGCGGGTCACCAAGCCGTAGCTTTCCGGCCACTTAGATGGGGCAAACAACACGTCAATCTGACGATACAAAGTGACAATATGATCCTGCCTGACCCGGCCTATGAAGGTGACCAGTACCGTGCCCCATAAGACTTGATGGCGATACCCTTCCTCGTGGCTATGGTCGACTACCAACAATTCAATATTTTTGGGCTGCAATGCGTTAACGGCTTCTTTTAGCAAGAAATAACCCTTGTGTTCGACCATGCTGCCGATATGTCCACAAACCACTTTTGTTTTGCTGCGGGTATTCTTTGGTTGCCAAGGGGTGGTTTCAGAGATGCCATTTTTGTTAACGGCAATATCTAAGATGCCGTTTTTTCGATAGATTTCGGCAAAGCGGTTGGAAACGGTGAGAACTTTATCGGCCCGGCGCAATAACTCCTTCAAATACAGCACCCGCTCAATGGAATCATCCAGGCTGATGTTGTTGGGCAGCTCCCTTTTTTCATAAATATCCGGATGGCCTTCTGGGAAAACTTTATTTTTCGTATCGACCAGAAACTGATAATCTGAAATCCACCAGGCATCATGGACGGTAACCAAATAAGGTATTCCGGCTTTTTGCGCGGCTTCTATCATCGAACCACTTAGCCTTTGTATGCAATGGAAATGGATTAGATCGGGTTTTTCCGCTTCCAAATATTCGGCAAAGAGTTTGCCGACTTGTTCGTCATAGGCATACCAATCCATATTCTCCCGCCAAAGAATGCTTGTCCGGTAAACCCTGGCCCCTTCATAACGGTAGGTGTCCATTTGATAAGGCGATTTATGCTCCACTTGGCTGGTGAACACAGAAATTTCAAATTGGTCGGCGTATTCATTTTTCAAGTGTTCGAAATTGTCGGCGACCACACGGGTTGCCCCGCCGATGGCTTGCGGTGGAAAAAACACGTTGACCAGCGATAGTTTCCGCCGTAGCGGCACGTTTTTCGGTTGTGCCGCAACATAAGCGTCGGCCAAAACATTGCTGATGTTGTTGGCCAAAACGGGTATGCTGTATTCATCGCGGGCGCGTTTTTGTGCCGCACCCGCCATTTGCTGACGTAATTCTGGTTTATCAATCAACAGCTTGATATGGTTATACCAATCGTCCGCTGTTGATGCCAATAACCCATCTTCGCCTGCCTTGATGACATCCCGGTAATTGGCGGTGCTGCTCATAACCGAGGGGATTCCCAGGCAAGCGGCTTCGAACCATTTCAGCTCACTTTTACAGCCATTGATTAAGTCATCGTGCAAGACGGCCAGATTGATGTCGGCATTATCCAGGGTCGACCAGTATGCCCGGACGCTTTTCACGGGCGGGATTAGCTTGATTTGATTAAAAAATTGCTTATTAAATTGGCGGGGCAATTTAAGGTATCCGATGATCACCAACCGCGCTTGTGGATATTCTTCCAGTATCCGGACCAACGCGGGCAATACCAAGTCGATAAAATCGCTGTTGTGGGCCATGGTGCCACTGCCGTAGAAAATGTCCAGCGTGGTTTTGTCTGGGTTTTTGAACTTCGGCTTTAAGCTGTTCAACGAATCCAAACCGTTGCGGTGCAGATAACAATGGCCGCCGAACACCAGGCTTTGCAGTTCATCGGCCAAAGGTTGGGTGGAGGCCAAGCCAAACCGGCAATAACGGGCGGCGGCGTTGAACGAACCCATGCCCTTGAGCAGTTGCAGGTAAAGGTTCAAGCCCAGATAGCCGCCGTAAGTTTCCAAAGGCGGCGGGTAGGAAGGGTTAAACAACAGGTCGTCAATTTCGTAGATGGAAAGTTTGCCGGTGGCATTCACCTGGGCCATGGCTTTCAGCACTTGGACTTCGGCCGGCACCCGGTAAAAAATAACCATGCCATAAAAAGCCAGGGTGTTTTGGTGGTTGGCCAATTCCGTCCAGGACACTTTGGCGACTTCCTTGCCCGCTTCTTCCAATTGTTCCACCTTTTGGTCAATCCGGTAGCGCACACATTGGGGGATATGGAAATCACCGACAATCAACACCCGCTCCAGGTTGCAGCTGCCGACCCATCTGGGGTTTTCGCTGGCGCCGTAAAAACGCAGGTAAGAATTGTAGATGAATGACGAGGTATCGATCATTTTCGCCACCAAGCCATTGCGGTTATTGGTGATGGCAAGCGCTTCTAATTCACCCTGTTGCTTAAGCCAATACTCTTGCATTGCCCCGTCAAAGCGGTCGCGGAACAAACCGATGTCCGGAATATGTTCAATGCCCGCCAACAAGGTTTTCACCACTTGTTTCGGCTCCGCCAAGCGCTTTTTACAATGTTCCAAGTTCGAGAACAACCATTTGCTGACCCGGCCGGGGTGGGTAAGCGCGGCTTCGTAATGGCAATTGGCGGTCTCATAATCGCCTTGTTCAAGATAGCTGTTGCCAAGGATTTCTAAAAATTCAGCTCGCTTCTCAAATAAAAGGGAAAACTTCAGGTAAGTTCTGCCTTCCTCTTCACGGCGTTGAATAAGATTTTTTTTGGCCAATTCAAAATAATATTGGGCATTGACGCCATCGTCATCACTGATGCGGATAGGGAATGCGGTTTGCCGGGTCAAGAGCTTGTAGAAGTCTTCATTGGATATTTCCACGCCATATTTCGCATTGATGGCAAAGATATCCTTAAAGTGGAAAGCGGGCGGTTCGGTTTCTTCAATTTCCTCAGCTATTTTTTCAGTTTTGGGTTTTTTGGCGGCCAGCAGGCTTGGGTTTTTAGCCAATTTAATGCCTTCGACCAATACCTCAACGGCTTCCCCCTTAGCCTGGGCATCTATGAAATCATCGATAACTTCATTAGGGACAATGAATTCAAAACCCGATTGGAGAAATTCATCGCCAAATTGGGCGGCCACATCGTTGCGGACAATCCAAACCGGATCCACCGGATAAGCCGCTTCCCCGACCGCTAACTCCATGTTGATCGGTTTAAAGTCAGTCCTGACCCATCCGGTGATTTTTATCTGCTCTATGGATTCAATAAACCCTTTAATCCTGTTTGTTTTTTCTTTATGGATAATGATATTACGGAGCAAAGGCAAACTATCCAAGGTCGCCGGAAACTCAACGGTTAATTCTTCGGGTAGGTTATCAATGAATTGCTCAAGCAGGTCATTATCATTTGCGTCAAGTTCCGGGCTAGGCGATTGGCCTGTGAAAAGTGATTCGAACAAGCCCTTCGGCAAGCCATCAAAAATTTCTTCCGACAAATAAGCGACCAGCCCTTCTGAAATTTCTTCCGGCAGTTCGGCAAGCAATTTTTCTGGGATTTTGGTTTTTTTCCCTAAAGCCGCCGCTGCCGCACCCTTGTTTTGTCCAGAAAGTTTTTTCAGCGAGGCTGACAACAGTTTTAATTCGGCCGGGTCAACCCCGCTGGACAACGGCATGTCATCGGCAATAACGGTGATGGGGACTTCATTTTGGCAAGCGTCCAAGAAAACCTCTGCCAGATCATCCGCCAGTTCTATCCTGAAGCCGCAGTTTAAATAGCCATCCCCAAATTGATTGGCCACGTCGGAGCGTTCATGCCAAGAGGGTTTTATCGGGTGTGTATTTTCGCCGATATTGATTGAAAGTTTTATGGGTTTATTACCCAGGCTTAATGCCCAACCTTCAATTTGAAAATTGTCAATCCGTTCAACATAACCCTGAATATCGCTAATTTTTTTGGCAGACTGATTGGTTGGCCGGTTTTGTCCGGATTTAAAAAAATTTTTCATGGATTAATCCGCGGTGATCGCTATGGTTTCTGGTTGTGAGGGGAGGATGCAACGGCTCCTGTAGTGCAAGAACGTTTGGTTGATCTTCGTGGGTTGGTCATGCCAAGACAAGGGCATTAGGGTTTCGTCAGTCCCTGCGTATTCCTTGACACGTCTGGCAATGGCCCCGATGTCAAAAGCAAAGACGGGCAATTTGGCCTTCAAAGCAATCGATAAGGTGTAACTGTAGGTTTCTGGCCAAAGCGAAGGCAGCCAAACGATATGCGGGGATAGTGAACGGAGTTTTGCCAGCGCTTCATGCTCTTGATATTGCCCGGTCACTGTCACCCCCGTTTCTTCGCTCAGCTTGTCGTTCATGGTGTAACCCATGACGATAAAATTCAAGGGCAGACCCTGTTGTTTCGCCTGTTTCGCGCTGGCCATGATAGCATGAAAGCCTTTTAGCTTGCCAATGGCGCCAATGACGACGATGCGTAGTCTTTGCGCTGATTCAAGCCGGGGTTTGCTAGTTTTATAGTCATCCCATTCGATGGCTTCGTGTGGTTCGACGGTAAAATCTATGTCCGGAAAATACCTGGATAACCGGTCGGCCATGTCTTGGTCGGGCAGGATAACGGTTTTGGCTCCCGCCAACCCGACCTCATGGATGCGCCGCCAATCGCCAATGTTACTGACGCCGAAGTCCGAACCCCGCTGGCCCAAGCAGCGGTTGCATTCCGTTTCGTCGGGTTCGCCGCAGTAGAGGCCGTTTTCATCCACTAAATTAATGCGCGGACAAATGACTTTGTAGTCGTGCAAGTTGGCCTTCCAAGGGACTGCCAAGGTTTCCGACAATTGCTTGATCAGGGTGGGTGCATCGGAGCTGTAATCGACCAAACTGTGCGTGTGGATTTCACTAATCCCTAGGCCTTTCAAAGCAGTGGCCAAGACCGGCGTATCCGCCAAAACGAACGGGTTGATGTTGGGGAAAGAACGGATAACCGGATGGCCAAGGATAACTAGGGCAGGTTGTTTGGGCACTGGGCGCAGTATGAAAATGCCAAAACCCAATTGGCTGTAATGGAAAATATCTTCCTGGACCCGCCGCTCGGAGCCACCGCCGCGATTGTGGCAGACAATCAAGATATTTTTTTCCTTGCACATGCGTTTCATTCTGGCCGCGTCCAAGCGACAGCGAATTTCTTTTAACGGATCTTGTTTGATGAACCGGTCAATATCCTTTCTGTATTTGGGGTAACGTTTATCCAGTATCTTTAAGGCGTCTTGCACCCGCTTGGCCCGTTCCCCTTGAAAAGACGCGGAGCCAAGATGGCGGACAAATACATCGGCCGCGATTATGTTACGCCAACCGCCCCGGATCGCGCGTTGGCAAAAGTCATTTTCTTCCCCATAGCCTTTGCCAAAGGTTTGTTCGTCGAACAGGCCTACCGCACTCAAACAGGCCCGTTTAATGAACAGGCAAAAGCCGACACCCGTGGGCGCCTCGATTTCAACACTCTTGTTTAGCGTAGCTGTCAAACCATCCATTTCGGCGAAGCTCAATTCCAAAGGATAAGGGTTGTCCTCCAAAAAACGCGGGTAACTGCAAATCGTGGCGTTGTTTGACAACGGTGTCACGGTGCCCGTATTGGGATGCCGATAGGCGGCCTGATACAGCCTGTCCAGCCAACCTTCATAGACTTCGGTATCGGAATTAAGCAGCACGACATCCTGGCCACCGTCAAGGCCCATCCCCCTATTGACAGTATGGACAAAACCGCGATTTTCATCATTGGCCAACAACTTAAACAAACCTAAACCGGCAAGCCTTTTAAGGTCGGCCACCAATTCCGGGTCGGGGCTGGCGTCGTTAATAATCACCAATTCAAATGGCGTCCGGCAATGGGCGGTTAGGACGCTTTGGATGCAGCGTAAAGTTTCAGACCGCCCCTTATAAACCGGTATTACGACACTGACCACGGCTGATTTGGAATCAGTCAAGCCTTTCAGTCCATGCCAAGACTGTTCATCCGGCAAACAGAACGAGGAAAATTCGATGGCGCGGATAGCGGGCGGAAAATGGCTGCCATGCTCGGGTAACGTCCGCCTGCCCTCGAGCCGCCCAACAAAAAGGTAATGCATTAAGGGATTGACGCCTAACGCCACCACATCGGGGTACGTCTGCAAATAAAATTGGCCGTCAAACTGGGGGCAAGGAGAACGCCCCTCTAGCCCACCCCATCTCAGATAATGCACCAAAGGGTCGTGCCGGGAACGCGCCACATCCTTGTTATTGGACAGGTAAAATGCTATGTCGAACCAAGGGCTTGGGGAAATCCTTAGATGGCGGCCGACATAGGCATAGTGTAATAAGCTATTGGAGTACCGTGACAATTTGGGCACTCGCGAGCGGTAATGGTTGGAGTCAAACAACGGCATCGGGTGCCGGCCTTCCCGGTCACCGAAGTAAACATAATGGCGCAGCGGCTTAATGCCAGATTGTTGGACGTCATGGTTGTTTTCCAGATAGAAACCCCGGTCAAACAAACCTAAGGGTTTTATCATCTTGATGATTATCAGCTTATAAAACGATTTAGTACCTGTCAGGTTACAGATGAGTTTTATCAATCCCAGTTGGCTTAGCAATACCACGCCCCGCCATGCCATAATTTTATCAATGAGTCGCATTAGTTAACCCGCGCCGTAAAAATCAATATAGAAAACCACCGAACCGCGCCTGCCACAGGACAGCATCGTTTTCCGGCTATTGTTTTTCTATCAATACCACCACGAACATTGCGGTGGTCAGATGCGAACGGGTTAAAAACCGTAAGCACCCGCCCCCGGCGCGATGGATTGATTGCGACTAGGGCGGCACTCCTACCGTCACCGTCACATGTTAACCGCTACCCTTGGCAAAAAAATGCCGCCAATCCACTCGTACCCTTTTTAGGGTATGCCAGAATGACGCGATAAAAACAATGTTTAACTTTAATAGTCTGAAAAATAAAGAATTAATTTTTAAGCAAAACGTCAATAGAAGCTAATCCTGCAATTTTATTTCATGGGGCCGATACCAAGCCTTCGATTATGGACTTTACCAATCAGTTAAAGCTAAGGCAATGTGCATGCATCACAAATTTGTAACTTAAGAAGCCAACCTCCCTAAGCCCTGATGCCATCAACGCATAAACGTGGCCCCGCACTGCTTGCCCAGCCTGACCGCAACACCACC
>DBNZ01000228.1 GCA_002299495.1 Methylococcaceae bacterium UBA659 | reverse complement strand
TCCTGACCGACAGGCTCCTAGGCAATGGCCTGATAGTGGGGCGTGGTTGCTGTTCCGCTTGCCACAAATCCCACTGGGTTTGCATCCCTAGCCATACATCGGGGCTTGTGCCTAGCCATATTGACAGCCTTAAGGCCATACTAGCGGTGATTCCGGCTTTCCCGTTCAGCAATTTAGAGAGTATGACGCGGGATATTTGCAGTTCTTTGGCGGCTTTCGTCACGGTCATGCCGTCCGGCAGCCATTCACGCAATACTTCGCCGGGATGTGCGGGGTTGTGCATTCTGCTCATGTGTGTTTGCTCCTAGTGGTAATCCAAGTAATCAACTAATTCGGCGTTTTCACCGTGGAAGGTGAAGGTTAGTCGGCAGTTTCCGTTCACCGTGACGGCGTAATGCCCCGCAAGGCCACCTGCCAAAGGTGTGGCTTCCAATTCGGCGCGTTCATGTCATCAGGGCATTTGGCGTTGTCCAATGTGGTCAGCAACACACGCAATTTTGCGGCATGGTGCGGCTGTATGCCCGCTTTGCTACCGGTTTCAAAAAAAGCTTGCAAGCCTTTATGTCGGAAAGTTTTTATCATGGCCAAATTGTAGGCTGTTAATTAACACTTATCAATTTGGAGCGCGTAAGTGCGCCGCGTTGTCTAAGTAGCAACACATAATCGGGGCGATTTTTGTTGTATTTGATTGCCAATCTGTCAAGAAATGCTAGCCAAGCGTCAAAGTTTGCCTTATTCGCTTCGGAAGGCTGTTCTGGCAATATCAGGTTGTAGGTTTCAAGCCGATAATCAAATTCCGCCCCGTCTCCGTCTTGGCCTATCAAGGTTGGGTCTGTTCCGGCTTACGGCAAAACCGAAAGGATGCTATGACGGGTAGGCATGTTGCCAATGCTGTAATCGCCACCGCCAACAAGCGGCGGCCTACTGCATCTGGGTGGTTTACGTCTGCCCCTTGGTGAATCAAGCGGTTAATTTCTGGCAGATTGCCATTAGTGACCTCGAACAGTAATGGGGTTATTGCGGGTGTCATTGGGCTTCCCTTAATTGGCAATGCGGGGCATTAAGTTATTCCGATGAATGAAATGTCGGGGTTTTGGGAAAACTCGACAATCAGGCCAGCCTTATTCCTCAATAACAATTGAATTTGTCGGTTGGTGCAATTGCCGCGCCTTATCCAAATGACTTTTGGCGGGTGTCCGTAAAGCATACTTTTTTCGTAAAAATCGGAATCTTTGCTGACCAGCATAAAATCGTTGGCTTTGGCATAACGCCAAACTTCATCGTCCGAACCGCCGCCCAAACCGATCCGGTCAACGTGTGCCGAATCGGGGAACACATCCGCCAGTGCCGCCACCATTTTGGGCGATAGGTTTTCGTCGAATAACAGTTTCATCCGGCAATGACGCGGCTGTGGCGTTCCCTGTCTGCGGCATAGGCAAAGCAAGCCCGGATGTCGTCTTGGGTGAGGTAGTCGTAATCGTCCAAAACGTCTTGTTCGGTCATGCCCGCCGCAAAACAGTCGAGGATGTCGTCAACAGTTATCCTAAGCCCTCTGATACAAGGCTTGCCGCTACGTTTGCCGGGTTCGATGGTTATTATGTTGTGGTAATTGATAGTCATGGCATTAACCTCTGGCCTGTTTTCTGGTTTGTTGTAAGTCTACGATTTCAGCGCTGGGTTTAAGTCCTGCCTTTGCCAAGATGAGTTCGCCGTGCCGTTCAAGTGCCGTCCTCACATTGTCTTGCCCGAAACGGGCATAAATTTTGGTCGTGGAGACGTTGGTGTGGTTTAGGACACGTCCGATCAAATGCAAGTCGTTGCCTGCTTGTGCCAGCCAGCTTCTCACCGTGCGGCGTAAGTCGTGGATGCGAACATCCTCAATACCCGCCGCTTTTCTGACCCGCCGCCAAGGCTTATCAACATTGACAAGGTGCGCCTGTGGATTTTTGCCAACGATGATGTAAGGGTTGCCATCCACTTTAGGGATGCCGTCCAGCATGGCAAAGGCGGCGGCTGATAAGGGCAGATAGTGGCTTTTGCCGTTTTTGGTGTCTTCGATTTTGATCTCGTTACGGGCGGGGTCGATACTATCCCAACGGGCGTTAAGCAACTCCTCTTTCCTTAAGCCCGTCAACAGATAAAGCCAAATAGCTTGCTTAGCGGATTCGTTCGGCTCGTTTTGGATGGCCTCAATTAATTTTGGCAATTCTTCATGGGTGACGTAGCGGTCACGTTGGATTTCATTGAATTTTTGCACTCCCCGCGCCGGATTGGAATGGCCTTCATCGACAAAGCCCCATAGTTCGGCTAATTCGAATAGCTTTGATAACAAAGCCAGCACACGGTTGGCTTCATATTCGCCGTTGTTTTTGCCGATTTTGGCATGAATGGCGGCAACGTCAGAACGTTTGATGGCACTCGCTTTCAGTGCGCCCCACGCGGGCAGCAAATGCGTATTGATGCGCCGGATGTCGGCATGGGCGGACTTTTTCTTGATGGCATGGCGGTCAACATAAGCCGCGCACAATTGCTTGACGGTGTTGCCAGTACGTTCCTTTTCCCGTACCGCCAAAGGGTCATCACCTTGAATTACGTCAACCAAATATTTTTGGGCTTCCTTTTTGGCTTGGTCTAGGGTCAATGCGCCGTACTGGCCTATGGTTATCATCCTTTTGCGCCCGTTATGGCGGTAAGACAATACAAACGCTTTTTTGCCCGTGGGATATACCCTTAAGCCGAACCCTGAAAGGCTGTCATCCCAAACGACTTGCCTGTTATTGCCGTTGCCAGTGTAAGTGGCGGTATCAATCGCTTTTTTTGTCAGTTTCATTTTTGAGTCACCAATAAGTCACCAGTGGATATAGTAAAACACAGTAAATGATGGTGTACAACAGATGAAATTATCTATTTTAACTAATTGTTTTGTATGATATAGAATGGCTTGATGGGAAATTGTGGTAACATCGGCTCTGTGACTGTTAATCACTAGGTCGGCGGTTCGATCCCGTCCGGGGGAAGCCAGGTAAATCAAGGTCTTACATGCAGATGTAAGGCCTTTTTTTTTTCTGAAACAAAAAAA
>DBNZ01000038.1 GCA_002299495.1 Methylococcaceae bacterium UBA659 | reverse complement strand
AATACCTGGCGAACTACCTGGGATGCCGCCGCGTGCTTGACCGCTTCAAGGACCACGTCACGCCCGAACCATTCCTGTTTCATGCGCTTCGGACTTCGTATCAGTGATGGCTTACACGGTTAAAGATAACTCAGCCCTTGTATGCCTATGTCCTCAGCTATAACTTCAACCTCAAACTGCGCGCCATTGGACGTAAAGCACCGTTTGACGCTTATACTCGATTTCTATCGAAAAACACCGGCTATTTTTATGGTCAATCATAATCAGTTAATCGTGGGACTAAACAGGTAGCCCTTATTTAGGCCGACTCGTCCCTTATCTGACTGTCTTGAATTTTACAACCTTCTAAAGTTGACAATGGCGTTTCTTGACAGCGGATGCCGGCAACATTTAACGCCTGCTGCATGATCTCAATTTGTTTGTCTAGGGCGTTGATATGTTCGATCATGCGGTTGATGGCGACGGCAACCGGGTCGGGCATGTCGGCTTTTAGGCCATAAGGGTCGAAATCCATTTTGCCGGCGATTTCGTCCATCACTAAATGATTTTTTTTTGCCTTGTCGCCGACGATATGACCAGGGATACCGACTATGGTGGCACCCGCTGGTACTGGTTTGAGCACCACAGAATTGGAGCCTACCCTGGCGCCGGCGCCAATTTCAATCGGCCCTAGGATTTTCGCCCCGGCGCCAACCACTACGCCATTGTGGAGGGTAGGATGCCGTTTACCTTTTTGCCAGGTTGTGCCGCCTAAGGTGACGCCGTGATACAAAGTGCAATCATCGCCGATACAAGCGGTTTCCCCGATAACCACGCCCATGCCGTGGTCAATAAAAAAACGTCGGCCTATTTGGGCACCGGGATGGATTTCGATTCCGGTTAACCAGCGGGTAATAAACGCCATAAACCGTGCCGGCCATTTAAAGCCATGCCGCCAAAGGAAATGGCTAAGCCGGTGGATCAGCACGGCATGGACGCCTGGATAGGTGGTGATCACCTCAAACACGGAGTGGGCTGCGGGATCGCGTTCAAATACGCAGGCAATATCCTCTTTAATTCGCATCAGCATGTTTTTTCCCGTTAATTTTTGCCTTGGTTATCTTGGGACATCCTCAAAATACCTCGCAAGATGTCGAGTTCTTTGGTGTCCAGCTGAATTCGGTTAAAAATCCTACGCAACCGACGCATGATAGATTTGGATTTGTCTTTGTGCAGAAAGCCAATAATGTCCAAGGTTTCATGCAGATGCAGGTAGAAAGAGGCCATTTGTCCCGCTGTGGCCAAGGGATATTCGCCCTTATCGCCAATGGCGGTTTCATCCCTAATACCCGTGGCGGTGAACAATTCATAACAGACCACTTGCACTGCCGCAGCAAGGTTTAATGAGCTGAATTCGCTGTTGCAGGGGATTCTAAGCAGAAAGTGGCATAGATCCAGCTCATGGTTCTTTAAACCTGAACTTTCCCTTCCGAACACAATGGCGGCGGTTTGGCCTGGCGCGCGGATCACGACCTTTTCAGCGCATTCCCGCGGGGTTATTTCCGGCCAACTGATAGCCCGGTTGCGGGCGCTGGTGCCGATCACCCATTGGCTATCGGCAATGGCTTCTGGCAAGCTTTGGTATACCTGGGCTGACGCTAAGATATCGTCAGCTCCAGAAGCCCTAGCGGTCGCTTCGGCACAGGGGAAGGTTTTAGGCGCTACCAGGCATAACCTATCCAAGCACATGTTTTTCATCGCCCTGGCAACCGCTCCGATATTGCCGGGATGCGTGGTTCCAACCAAGACAATTTTTATATGGGACAACAAAATTGATCCTTTAACCAAAATAGGGAAAATTTTAGCAAAAGTTTTGTTATTCTATCAGACCTTATTTATCAAACTATGAACCAAGCCGATTGCCTATGCACCCTATGTTAAACACGGCTATCCGCGCCGCACGGAGCGCTGGTGAGCTTATTTTGCGAGCATCCGACAATATCGGCCATTTACGCGTCGACCAAAAAGGCAAAAACGATTATGCCAGTGAAGTGGATAGAGCCGCCGAGCGGGAAATTATCACTATTATCAAAACCGCATACCCGGATCATGCCCTCTTGGCCGAGGAAAGCGGTGCCCACGGCAGCAATGATTTTATCTGGGTTATCGATCCCTTGGACGGTACGACCAACTTTTTGCATGGCTTCCCCCAGTATGCCGTATCGATAGCGCTGAAACATAAGGGCAGGTTGGAAGTGGGTGTGGTTTACGACCCGTTGCGGGATGAGTTGTTTTCCGCCGAGCGCGGTGGCGGCGCCATGCTCAATAACCGCAGGTTAAGGGTCACCCAGCAAACCAGTCTGAAAGGGGCTTTGTTAGGCACTGGTTTCCCGTTTAAGACCGACTTTCACTTGGACGCTTACATGGGTATGTTTCGGGCGTTGACTACAGAATGCGCCGGCTTGCGTAGGGCGGGTGCCGCGGCTCTCGATTTAGCTTACGTTGCGGCCGGGCGTTTGGATGGTTTTTGGGAAATCGGCATCATGGAATGGGATATGGCGGCAGGGATATTGCTTATCAAGGAAGCGGGCGGCGTAGCCACTGATTTTTCTTTCAACGACAAATACATGCAATCGGGCAATGTGATTGCAGCCAGTCCAAAGATGCATCAATTGATTTACCAGAAAATCGAACCACATGTCACGGACAATTTGAAATAGTGTCGCGTGCCTTGTTCCTAAGGTCTTCAACATTAACTATTTGCTTAAGAAACTGCTTCATCGTATACTCTTTTTTGGCTTACTTGATCAAGCTAGCGGCAATTAAAATATCTTTTAGAGGTAATGACTATGAAATGGGAAACACCAAGCTACCAAGACTTACGTTTCGGTTTTGAAGTGACTATGTACATCTACAACCGTTAATTTTTTGGTTGATAAAGAAGACAGAAAGGGGTTCATCTTGAACCCCTTTTTTTTTGCCAAAATTTTTACTTTTGCTTCACTTTTCCCGTTCACTTATGATGGCGGGTTTTTGAATGTGGGATGTGCATGAAAATAAGAGTATTGGGGGCTGGGGCGGGCGGCGGCTTCCCACAATGGAACTGCAATTGCCATAATTGCCATCGATTTCGGCATGGGCTCATGCGCGGGACGGCGAGGACTCAATCATCGATAGCGGTCAGCACAAATAACAGGCATTGGTTATTGTTTAATGCTTCGCCTGATATCCGCGTCCAATTGGAGGCTTTTCCTGCCATCCAGCCAAAGGAAGGTGTGCGCGACACCGGTATTAAAGCCATTTTGCTGATTGACAGCCAGATTGACCATACCACTGGCCTGTTGATGTTGCGCGAAGGCAGGCCGTTGGACGTTTATTGTACCGACATGGTAAGGCAAGACTTGAGCAGTGGCTTTCCCATTTTTAACATGCTGGCCGATTACTGTAGGGTTAACCCCTGTCCCGTACCCATAGATGGGAGTGCTTTTTCTATTCCAGGAATGGACGACTTGCGGTTTTACGGCCTGGCCTTAAAAAGCAAGGCGCCACCCTATTCGCCGCATCGGCATGACCCTCATGACGGCGATAATATTGGGGTGGTGATTGAGCAAATTTCCACAGGCAAGAAGGTTTTTTATTCGCCGGGTTTGGGTGAAATTGAACCCCATGTGTTTGCGGCGATGCAATCGGCCGATTGCGTGATGGTCGATGGGACGTTTTGGACGGATGACGAGATGGTCGCCCAAGGCATCAGCCAGAAACGGGCGCGGGAAATAGGCCATTTACCGCAATCGGGCGAGGGCGGTATGATTGAAGTGCTAAATGGTCTCGGCGATAAACGTAAGATATTGATCCATATCAATAATACCAATCCGATATTGGATGAAGATTCCGATGAACGGAAAATTCTGGAGTCCAATGGGATTGAGGTGGCCTATGATGGGATGGAGATTGATGGTTGACCCATGCCATAGGGTTTTAGCTAAAAAAGCAGCGATACGCTGCTTTTTTATTGCAGCCAAAATCTTAGGTTTAGAGCTTTTCTTTAATCCGCGCCGCCTTGCCGGTCAAATTACGCAGATAGTACAGTTTGGCACGACGGACATCGCCGCGCCGTTTCACGATAATTTCGCTGATCAGCGGGCTGTGGGTCTGAAACACACGCTCCACACCGGTGCCGTGGGATATTTTCCTGACGGTGAAAGCCGAGTTCAAGCCACGGTTGCGTTTAGCGATAACAATGCCCTCGAACGCCTGGATCCGTTCCCGTTCGCCTTCTTTAACTTTTACCTGCACCACGACAGTATCGCCGGGGCTAAAATCAGGCACTTCTTTTAACTGCATCGCTTCCAATTCATCAATAATATTGCTCATGACACACCTTTATCTAATTCTAATTCCACTATAAATTCATTGAGCAGCTGTTTCTGTGCTGCTGTCAATTGTTTCTTTTTCATAATATCCGGACGCCTTAGCCAGGTTCTGCCTATGGCTTGCTT
This sequence comes from Methylococcaceae bacterium UBA659, assembly GCA_002299495.1. Lineage (GTDB taxonomy): Bacteria > Pseudomonadota > Gammaproteobacteria > Methylococcales > Methylomonadaceae > Methylovulum. The sequence continues at coordinate 4,134 of DBNZ01000038.1, read as the reverse complement.
CATACGCCAGCGGTGTATGTCCGCATGGTTGCCGCTTAGCAAAACACTGGGTGTACAAAGGGATGCTATGGTCTCGGGCCGGGTAAAATGCGGGCAATCCAACCATCCGTCCATGTGGGAATCTTGTTCCGCTGATTGTCCGTCGCCTAAAACTCCAGGCAGTAACCGCGCAATCCCATCAGTCACCACCAATGCGGCCAATTCGCCGCCACTGATGACATAATCGCCAATAGACCATTCGTCGTCACAGTCCAGTTGGATAAAGCGTTCGTCCACCCCTTCATAACGCCCGGCAACCAAGATAATTTGCTCCAGCGAGGTGGATTCAACCAAGAGTTGCTGGGTTACCTGCCGGCCTTGGGGGCTTAGAAAGACGGTCTTTTTTTTGCTTGCTGCTGCATCATTTCTAGCCGCAAGCACCGCCTCATGCAGGGGCTGGTATTTCATGACCATGCCGGGGCCACCGCCGTAAGGGCGGTCATCCACGGTTTTGTGCTTGTCGTGGGTATAATCCCTAGGGTTCCAAACCTTGAAACTGATCAGGCGGCGTTCTATTGCCCGCCCAGCCACGCCAATTCCCATCGCCGCCGTGACCATGTCTGGAAACAGCGTCACTATGTCAAAGCGCATGGTTGCCTAAAAATCAGGATCCCAATCGACCGTTATTTTGTCGGCATCAAGATCAATGTTGACGATGGTTTTGCCTTGCAAAAAAGGGATGGCGCGTTGCCGTCCGCCATCGACGATCAGCACATCATTAGCGCCTGTTTCCATCAGGCCGCCAACCACGCCTAAGTCAGCGCCGGAAACCGTTTCCACTTTCAGGCCAATCAAATCAGACCAGTAGTATTCGTTTTGCTGGGCCTTAGGCAATTGTCCGGGTTCGATAAAAATATCGCTGCCCAGTAAGGCTACGGCCTGCTCCCTGTCATCAACGCCTTCCAGCCAGGCGATGATTGATTTGCCATGGGCTGCGCCATCTAAGACATTAAAGGATGTTTGGATTCCTGCTTTCGACAGCAGCCAGGGGGTGTAGCGCAAAATATTTTCCTTTGCTTCCGTATAGGAAAATATTTTTACCCAGCCTTTGATGCCAAAGGCGCCAGAGATTTTGCCGACGTTGATAAGGTGCGGCTTGGTCAAACAGGCTCTGCCACCGTTTCCAATTTACGGGCGTCCTTAATCAACTTTGCCACACGTTCAGACGTTTGTGCGCCTTTTGATTGCCAGTATTCAGCGCGTTCGCAATCCAAACGCAGACGGACTTCTTGGCCGTGCGCCAATGGATTAAAAAAGCCTAGCCGTTCAATGTAACGGCCATCACGGGCATTTCTGCTGTCTGTGACCACGACATGGTAAAAAGGGCGGTCTTTAGCGCCTCCCCTAGAAAGACGAATGGTTACCATCAAAATTCCTCAAAAAACTTTTAAGCAGTGTTAATCGCACAATTTTACGCATTTTTTTTAAGATGTGAAGCAAAACTTACCTTAAACCTCGAATATTGCCTTTCATGCCGCGCATCATATGGGCCATATTGCCGGTTTTCAGTTTTTTCATCATTTTTTGCATCATCGTGAATTGCTTGAGCAAACGGTTGATATCCTGGATATCCTGGCCGCAGCCTTTAGCGATGCGTTCCTTTCGGCTGCCTTTGATCAAGTCTGGGAATTTTCTTTCCTGTTTGGTCATTGAGCAGATTACGGCGATTTGCCGGGCGATCATTTTGTCATTGACTTTGTTTTTGACTTCCTGCGGGACGCTATTGATGCCGGGCAGTTTGTCGAGCATGGAGGCGACACCGCCCATATCCTGCATTTGTTGCAGTTGTTCGCGGAAATCTTCCAAATTAAAGCTCTTGCCTTTTTGGATTTTCTTGGCGAGTTTGTCGGCTTTTTCCTTGTCAACTTTTTGCTCGATTTCCTCAATCAAGCCCAGCATATCGCCCATGCCTAGAATTCGGGAAGCGATCCGGTCCGGATAAAAAGGCTCCAGCGCATCGGCTTTTTCACCGACACCGATGAATTTTATCGGTTTGCCGGTAATATGGCGGATTGACAAGGCCGCCCCGCCGCGGGCGTCGCCGTCGGCTTTGGTTAGGATAATGCCGGTCAACGGCAAGGCGTCGTTAAAGGCTTTGGCGGTGTTGGCGGCATCCTGGCCGGTCATGCTGTCGACCACGAACAAGGTTTCAATCGGTTTGATGGCGGCATGCAACTCCTTAATTTCCGCCATCATCTCGTCATCGACATGCAAGCGGCCGGCGGTGTCGATAATCAGGACATCCAGGAATTTACGTTTGGCGGCGTCTAGGGCGGTTTTGGCAATATCGACCGGTCGTTGGGACACGTCGCTATCAAAAAACGTCAGTGAAAGGCCTTCGGCCAATGTTTGCAATTGTTTGATCGCTGCGGGGCGGTACACGTCGGCGCTGACCACGCCGACTTTTTTCTTTTGGGTTTCTTTTAGCCAACGCCCCAGTTTTGCGACCGTGGTCGTTTTACCTGCGCCTTGCAGTCCGGCCATTAAGATAATCGCGGGCGGCTGGGTTCTAAAGCTTAAGCTTTCATTGGCTTCACCCATGACCTTGATGAGTTCTTTTTGCACCAATTTAATCAAGGCTTGGCCAGGGGTCAGGCTTTTTTGGACTTCCTTGCCCAACGCCCCTTTCCTGACTTGTTCGATAAAATCAGTGACCACCGGCAAAGCCACATCGGCTTCGAGTAATGCAACCCTGACCTCACGGAGCGTGTCTTTTATGTTGTCTTCAGTAAGACGGCCTTGACCGCGTAGATTTTTTAGGGTTACGCTTAAACGGTCGGTTAAATTGTCAAACATAATTCAGTTTTATCGTTGTTTTTATGGAAGAAAAACAAGCCCTAGCAGATTTGGATAGGACTATCAAGCCAAGTAGTCTACCATAGCGCCTATAGTTTATGCACCTGTTGTCCTCATGTCCAAACCTCATCATTTGGCGAAATGTAAAGCGTATTCCCGGCATATCCTTTTAGGGCATAAAGGGGTTGCCGAAATGACGGGATATGAAATTGATTGATGATGGGCCGCAGTCTCAGTTAGGGATGGCTGTTTTTAGCGCTTAACCAGCCTGCACATTCCTAAAACGGCCGTTTCCCCACCCTTCTCCCCATACTCCAATGTTTGCTACCGTTCCCGCCAGTATAGCTATTTGTTGTTATGTTACCGCTGTCGTTTTTCTGGTACGGCATATTTCGGAAACAAACGCGCCACGCCAGGCATTGTTTTTTGCTTGGGCGGGCGTTGTGCTGCAAGGCGGTTATGTGGTCGCGGGCGCCCAGGCGGTTGGCGGGTTTAATTTCGGCTTTTTCAACACCGCCGCTTTAGTTTCTTGGATTGTTGCTTTATTGATCTTGATTGCCGCCATCACCAAGCCGGTGGCAAAATTAGGCGTCGTTATTTTTCCATTGGCGGCATTGATGTTAGGTTTGGATTTGGCAATTGGCGAATATAACCGGCTCCTGTCCGCCCAAGGCTGGCCTATGACCCTCCATATTTTGACCTCTATCGTCGCTTTTGCCTTGATGAATATCGCCGCCTTGCAGGCCTTGCTTCTGGCCTTTCAGGATCAGCAATTGAAAAGCCATCCGCCGAAACGTTTCGCCCAATCGCTGCCGTCATTACAAGCGATGGAATCGCTGCTGTTTCAAATACTGTCTGTCGGCGTGTTGTTCTTGAGCGTGTCGCTTGTGACCGGCTTTATTTTTATCGAAGATTTGTTTGCCCAGCATTTAGCCCATAAGACGGTGCTTTCTATACTGGCCTGGCTTTTGTTTGTAGGGTTGTTGCTTGGTCGTCGGCGTTATGGTTGGCGCGGGCAAACGGCTTTGTTTTGGACGTTAGGCGGTTTCGTTTTATTGTTGCTGGCTTATTTTGGCAGTAGGTTTGTGCTGGAATTTCTATTGCGTCGCTAGTTTTGTGAATCCGTAAATCCGCGCCTGTGGCGGGTATCGATGCGCTCATGAGCGTCCGCGTTGGGCTTAGGGGTCCAAGACATGCTTTGGACTCCATTGACTTGGATTCCAGTATGGGGTGTGCGGCCATAAAAACTTACGCGGCGACTATATCACAACTAAGTGACAACTAAGTGACAACAGTAAA